>NZ_JAGQAY010000002.1:0-198816 GCF_024345355.1 Cyanobium sp. WKJ7-Wakatipu | reverse complement strand
ACCAGCCCAAAGTGGCTGAACAGGAGATCAAAAGTCCTCTGAAAAGGGCCTCAGAGGCAATTTACGGTCAAAGGCACTCTTTTCTGCTCACTGCCTCCGGCTCAAACCCCGTTTGTCCAGAGATTCCCTAACACAGCCGAAAGTTGTGACCGGATCTGACTGTGCACAACCGCAGCGCCGGCTGAAGCCGGCTTCAGCAACCGGAGATCACACCACCCAAGATGCCGCCCATCGCGGCCCCCATTGGCAGGCTCCAGAGGCGATTGCGGGAGTTGCTGGCCAACATCGCTCCCAATCCGCCACCAATGGCAGCCCCGGTCAGCACGGTGCCCCTATTGCAGCGATTCACGGGAGGAGGGCTATAGAGCTCAGGCTCAGAGGCGATGGGGTAGTCATAGGAACTCACGGGCAGGGGGGCATAGGTTCGGCCTCGGGGCGGACCGTAGTTGTCGTAGGCGTAGCGCTGACCGCCGTAGCGCTGGTCCCCGTAGGGATAGGCCTGGGCGGCCTCAGGAGCCAGGGCTGCACTGCCGAGCAGGCCGGCCAAAACGAGAGGAAGAGCAGAGAGGCGCATGGTTGATCTCGAGGTAGGTGGTGTGGCGGGAGGTGGTGTGGCGGGGAATGGGGTTCGGAGAAAGAAAAGCGAAAAGGCCGTCAGAGGCTCAGGCCGGGCCGCCCGGGCAGCTGGGCGGTGAAGCCCTGGCGGCCCATCAGAAGCTGCCATTCCTGCTGATCGCGCCGCCTCTGACGCTCCCGAGCCTGCTCATCGCGGCGCAGGCACTGGTCGTTGTCCCAGCGCTCACGGGCGCTGCTGAGGCAGCGATCCAGTTGGTCGAGGCGCCACTGGGTCTGGCGATAGGACTGATCCGCCAAGGCCCGCTGAGCCTGAACCCAGCCGCGCGTGAGGTCCGAATTAGGGCTCCAGGGGCCGAAGGCTCGACCGGGGAACTGGGGATCGGCCATGGCGGAGCCGGCACTAACGGCGCCGCTACCCAACAGGCCCAGCACCAAGGCCAGACGGGGAAGGGGAAAGGACTTCATGGGAAGAAGGTGGGTGAAATGGTGCAGCCTTCAGCTGTCACCCCGGAACTTTGCGGCGAACCAACGGGCGAAGTGCAACCGAGTTGCCACAAACCTGTGACCAAATCCGACAGACGCGGGGGGTAACCGGCAGTTTCAGCTCCCCAGCTGGCTTTTGGAGCGCCCCCAAAGGGCGATTCCAAAACGAAATCCAAAGGCGGGGCTAGGGCCATTGCCGGAGCCATCGCTCTCCAGCCGCTCCAGCCCACCGCCGTGGGCGGCCGCCACCCGAGCGGCAATCGCCAGCCCCAGGCCGCAGTGGCCGCTGCCACCTCGGGCGGCATCGAGCCGCTGGAAGGGCATCAAGGCCTGATCCCACTTAGCGGCGGGGATGCCGGAGCCCCCATCCCAAAGCACGATGCGAAAGCCCTCCCCCTCAGGCGGCCCGGACTGCAGTACCAGCCTCAGCGGTGGTGCGCCGTAACTGCGGGCGTTATCGATCAAATTGGCCACGGCCCGGGAAAGCGCCACCGGCTGCACCACGCGCAGCAAGGGCTGCAGCTCCAGCGCCAGGGTGTCGGCATCCAGGCCCGCCGCCACCTCGGCCAGCAGTTGGTCAAGCGGCACCGCCACGGCCACCTCGTTGTCGTTACCGCCAGCGAACAGCAAAAACTGTTGAGTGATCCGCTCCAGGGCCGCCAAATCGGCCTCAGCCTGTTGCAGATCCACTCCCGGCAAGCCGGCCAAGCTGAGCCGAAAGCGCAGTCTTGTAATCGGGCTTTTGAGGTCGTGGGCGATGCCACCCAACATCACCGAACGCTCCTGCTCGACGCGCCCCAAGCGCCGCACCATTGCATTGAAGCGGCCGGTGAGCTGGCGCACGGTGGTGGTGCCACGCTCCTCCGGCAGAGCGGGTGGCCGGGCGGCGGTGCCTACCCCGCCCAGGGCCCGCTGCAGCTGATGCAGGGGGCGTTGCACCTCGATCCAGAAAAACAGCAGCAGCGCCACGCTGCCGCCCAGCCCCAGACCCGCCAGCAGCAGCCAGGGATCGGGCGGCCAGCGGCGGGCCGGCGGAATCGGCGCCAGCAGCCACACCGGCTCCAGCGGCGCCAGCAGTTGCACCCACACACCCCTGTGCGGCAGCGCCGCCGGCAGCACGGTGGGACAGGGCCGCAGCTCACGGCAGAGCTGCTGGCGCAGCAGCCGTCCCTCCGCGGCCAGCGCAGAGTTGGTGGATGTAGGCGGAAGGGCCCCGACTCGCAGGGACAGGCCACTGAGCCGGGCCAGGGTCGCCGGCGGCAAGCGATCGAGGGCCAGCTCCGCTAGGCGCACCTGAAACAGCACCTCGGGCCCCAACTGGGCAATGCGGGCCCGCTGCAGACGCTCGGCCAGCAGCGCCTGCAACTGGGCCGTACTCAGCAGGGCAACCCCAAGTCCCACCAGGCCGTAGCGCAGGGAGGTCCTAACGGCTGCGAGGTTGACCATCGGGCACGAATACATAGCCATAGCCCCACACCGTCTGCAGATAGCGGGGGCGAGCGGGATCCGGCTCCACCAACTTGCGTAGCCGCGACACCTGCACATCCATGCTGCGGCTGTCTGTCACTGAATCCGGCCCCCGCGCCAGCTCGACCAGCCGCTCACGCGAAAGAGGTCGGTGCGGATGCTGCACAAAGGCCGCCAGTAAAGCGAATTCGCCTGAGGTGAGCACCGTGATCCTTCCCCCCTGCTCCAGGGTGCGGGCCGCCAGATCCAGCACCTGCTCACCAATCGTCAAGGACTCCCCTTCGGCCAAGGGCGTTCCGGCCGGCAGGGCGACGCGGCGACGCAAAACCGCCTCAATGCGGGCGGTGAGCTCCCGCGGGAGGAACGGCTTGGCCAGATAGTCGTCGGCGCCCTGTTCCAGGCCGATGATCCGATCCACCGCATCGCCTTTAGCGGTGAGCATCACCACCGGCAGATCGTCGCCGCCGTCGCGCAAGCGCCGCAGCAGGGTGAGGCCGTCGTCTCCCGGCAGCATCAGATCCAGCACCACCAGATCGGGACGCTGGCCTGCCAACCGCGCCATCAGCTGGGCTCCGTCTGCCAGGCAGCGCACGTCATAGCCCTGGTCGATCAGGTAGGTGCCCACCATGCTCCGCAATTCGGGGTCGTCATCAACCACCCAGATGCTTTGACCAGGGGACATCGCGGTGCCATTCCGGAAAGATTTAGTCACAGCTTGGCCGGAATCTGGCAATAGCGGGCAGCACAGGGCTGCATAGCCTGAGTTCATTCCCACCTAAGCCATGCCCACCGCAACCATGGTTCCTGGTGTTCGTCACCCGCTGCGACTTATCGCCAGCCGCCTGGCGGGAGTGCTGCTTTTGGCCACTGTCGTCAGCCCAGAACTGCCGGCACGGGCGGCCGATGAGTTTGAGGTGTACCAACAGCGGCTAGCGCAATTGTTCCGGCAGCTCGATCGCAACGGTGATGGCAGGCTGGAACTTGATGAAGTACGCACCAACGCCTACCTTCTGCGCCACTTCGAGCGGCTCGACCGGGGCGGCAAGGGCTACCTAGTGCCCGGCGACCTGCGTTAAGGATCCAGCTGGGTCTTGTCGGCCACCACCAGCACCCGCTTGGTGGCACTGACGATGCCCTTGGGATGGACCAGCAAAATTGCCCAGGTCTGGGATCCCGGTGTGAAGGGAGCCTGCACCGACTTGAACAGGCCACCGCCACCCAATGCTCCCAGCTGGAGCTCTGGGCTCTCCAGAGCGTTCACCTGCTGACCGGTAAGGGCCACCAAACCACCCGCCGCGATCGCCCCCTCCAGGGGCTCGTCAAACAACGCGTCAACGTCATAACGCTGACCTGTGAGCACCGCATCCGGGATCAAAAGACTCACGGGTAGATCGGCCTCACCGCTGCGCATCAGGGTCTGCTCTCGAATCACTATCTGGCCATTGATGCGGCCCCCAGGACCGCCACTGCTGCTGAGCACCAGCTGTTGCTGGGCATCGAGCCGGTAGCGAGTAGGGCCTTCCTGCCGGCTGCCGGTCACCTGGAGCTGCACGGTGCTGCGCCCATCACGCAAAGGCTTGCCCGTGGTGAGCTGCCAGCGGGCATCAGGGAACTGCCGCAGCACGCTGCGCCTTCGCAGTTCCACCAGGGTTACGTCGAGCCCAGGACCGTCCTCCATGGCGCCCCTGAGCTCGCCGGTGCCGTTGAGGGCCGTTTCCAGGGCCTGGAGCTGAGCCGCACTGGGCCCGGCACCAGCAAGAGCGGGCACCGTACTGACCAGCAGGACGGCGAGCCCGGCCAGGCTTCGGGGCAGAAATCGGCCAAGTAGCTGGAGACGTGGCATGGGGCGGCGGAAACCGCTTTTAAGTTAGGCATGCTTCAGCCCCAGCACCCATGCCCAGGCTCCTAATTGCTGCCAGCGGCACCGGTGGCCACCTATTTCCTGCTCTAGCAGTGGCGGATGCCATGCCGGCGGATTGGAACGTGTCGTGGCTGGGGGTGCCAGACCGACTGGAACGCCAGCTGGTGCCTAGCCGCTATCCACTGCACACGGTGCGGGCCGGGGGGCTGCAAGGCCGGGGCCTGCGCAAGCTGCTCAACCTGCTGCAACTGCTGCAAGCGGTTCGATCAGTGCGGCGGTTGATCCGGCGCGAACGCATCGCAGCGGTTTTTACCAGCGGCGGCTACATCGCGGCGCCTGCAATCCTGGCGGCCCGCTGGGCCGGCGTGCCGGTGGTGCTGCATGAGAGCAACGCTGTGCCCGGCAAGGTGACCCGCCTGCTGGGCCGGCTCTGCAGCCAGGTGGCGGTGGGCCTGCCCCAGGCCGCTGCCCGCCTGCCCCGCTGCCGCCCCGTGGTGACGGGAACGCCGGTGCGGCAAGCCTTTCTGGAGCCCGCCCCCCTGCCCGACTGGGCGCCCAAAGGATCCGGGCCCCTGCTACTGGTGATGGGCGGCAGCCAGGGAGCCGTGGGTCTCAACCAGATGGTGCGCCCCCTGCTTGCCAAGCTCACGGCCGCTGGCGTGCGGGTAGTGCACCTCACCGGCAGCAACGACCCCGAGGCAGGCCAGCCCCTGCCAGCCGGGGTGGTGGAGCTTCCCTTCAGCGACGAGATCCCCGGCCTGCTGCAGCACGCCGCCCTAGCGATCAGCCGCAGCGGCGCCGGTGCCCTCAGCGAGCTGGCAGTGTGCGGCACCCCGGCGGTGCTGGTGCCCTACCCCGCCGCCGCCGACCACCACCAGGACGTCAACGCCGCCGCCGCGGCCGAACTTGGGGCGGCCGTGATCGTGTGGCAGCACGGCCCCGCTGAACCGGCCCTCGAGCGCAGCCTTTGGCGTCTGCTGGGCCCGCGCCTGCGTGGTTCAGCAGCTGCTTGTGATCCCTTAAAGCAAATGTCCACAGCCATGGGCGAGCTGGCGGTGCGCGATGCCGATCAGCGAGTGGCGGCGATGCTCAGCACGCCCAAGGGTTGATCAAATCCAAACCCAAGTCGGCAAAGTCAGCCAAATCCCGAGTGGCGAGCTGAGCGCCATGGGCCAGGACAGTGGCGGCAATCACCGCATCCACCGTGGCCATGGGCCGCGCCAACCGTTCACGGGCGCTCAACAGATCGGCGTACCAATGGGCCGCTTCACTGCTGAAAGGCCAAACCCTGCCTGCAAAGATTTCGGCCACCAGTTCATCCCAGTTCTGCTGAAGGCCCTGCTTGCGCCGCCCATCCGGAAGCCGGGCGATGCCATACAGGATCTCCGCTTCATTCATGGCCGTGATCGCCACTCGTGCCGGATCCAATCCATCCACCCAAGCCAGCACCTGGGGATGGGGCTGGGGACGCATCAACTCGGAGATCACGTTGGTGTCGAGCACGATCACTCCAGCCCCTCCCCAAACTCCGGCGGCCTGGGCTGGGAGCGACGGGCGGGGAGCTCAAGCTCAACGCCACCCAGCGAGGCGAAATGGGCATGGACCCGCTGGCCCAGGCCAGGGCCATCAGGCTTGAGGACTCCCCAAGCCAGGGCCTCTCTCAGAATCGTGCGCACTTCTTCCTCCATCGAGCGACCGTGGCGCGCTGCCTGGAGACGCAACTGCGCCTTGGTGGCCTCATCAAGGTTGCGAACCGTCAGCGTCGCCATCGAAGTGCATGCAATGCAAGCAACGCTAGCGCCCTAATTCCTGCCGCAAGGCCCGCAGGATGCGGCGATTGTTGCGGTGGCTCTGATAGCCAATCCGCAGCCAGTTTTCCCCCAGCCCCTCGAAAGAGCGGCAATCGCGCAGCAGGATGTGATGACGCCGCTCCAGGGCTTGGCGCAACGGCACTAGCGAATGCTCAGCGCGGATCAGCAGGAAGTTGGCGACTGAAGGCAGGGGCGTGATGCCAGGCAGCTGGGCCAGCTGACGCTGCAGCCAGGCACCCTCGCGGCCGGTCCAGCGCTGCACCCTGCCGCACCAGCGCCGGTAGGCCGCCGGATCAGCCAGCAGCCGCTCCCCCACGGCGGCCGCCAGGCCATTCACCGGCCAGGGATCGCGCCAGGAAGCCCACTGAGCCAGGCGCTCGGGGTGGCCAAGGGCATAGCCAAGGCGCAGGCCCGCTATGGCGTAAAGCTTGGTGAGGCTGCGGATCACCACCAGGTTTGGGTGCATAGGCAGCAGCGGGATCAGGCTCTGAGCCTCGCCACCCGGCACCAGAGACAGGAAAGCCTCATCGGCGATCACCAGGGCAAAGCGCTGCAGCAGGGGCTCCAGGGAGGCGCGGGTCCAGAGCGCTCCAGTGGGGTTGTGGGGATTGGTGAGCCAAAGCACCTCGCCCGCCGGAGGTGCCGGATAGGCCTGAGCGGCACCAGCCCCCGCAGACCCATCCACCTGCATCGGCAGCGGCTGGGGCCGCCAAGCCCCATCCCAGCAGGCCAGGGCCCGCGGATAATCGGCAAAGCCTGGCTGGGCCAACACACTCAGCCCTGCCGCCGCCGCATCCCGGGCCGCCCAGGTGAACAGCTCAGCCGCGCCATTACCCGGCAACAGCCAATCGGGTTCCAGGCCATGCAGCCGGGCCAGCCCACGGCGCAAACCTGCATAGGAGCGGTCGGGATAGGCCCGTAGCGGCGCGGTCAGCCCGGCCCACATCAAGGAGCGGCGCACAAACCAAGGCGGTCCAAAAGGGACCAGAGAGGCGCTGGCATCAAGCAACTGGGAGGGCCGGCAACCGAGCCGCGCGGCGGTGGCGGCCTGGTTGCCGCCATGGCGCTGAAGCGACCCCATCGGCATCAAGGCAATTTAAATGGCAGCGCCGTCACAATCGTGTTCTTCGCACCGGCTCCGTGTCCAGCCCCAGGCTGCAACAGCTGATCAGCGCCATTGGCCAGGTGCTGCTGGGCAAGGAGCAGGCGGTGCGGCTGGCCCTGGCCTGCCTGCTAGCCCGCGGCAATCTGCTGATCGAAGACCTGCCCGGCATGGGCAAAACCACCCTGGCCGAAGCCCTCGCCCGCGCCTTCGGCCTCGACTTCAAGCGGGTGAGCTTCACCAGCGACCTCCTGCCAGCCGATCTCACGGGCATCAACATCTTTGATGCCGGCAGCGCCCGTTTCCACTTCCAGCCCGGCCCCCTATTCAGCCAGGTGCTGCTGGCCGATGAGATCAACCGGGCCAGCCCCCGCACCCAGAGCGCCCTGCTGGAGGCGATGGCGGCCGGCCGGGTGAGCGTCGATGGGGTGAGTCACCCGCTGCCCGAGCCCTTCCTGGTGATCGCCACCCAGAACGGTCTCGACCAGGTGGGCACCGCCCCCCTACCGGAATCCCAGCTGGATCGCTTCTTGATGCGCCTGAGCCTGGGTTACCCGGATCGACGGGCCGAGCTTGATCTGCTCAGGGGCCAGGCGCTGCCGCCAGCCAGCCTGGAGCCCCTGCTAGATGGCGCCGGCCTGCTGGAGCTGCAGCGGCGAGCCGCCGCCCAGCACTGCTCCAGCGCCCTGCTCGACTACGTACTCGACCTGGCCACTTTCAGCCGGCGAGCAGACCAAGCCGGCACCGGGCTGTCACCGCGGGCCTGCCAGGGGCTGGTGGCCGCCGCCCGGGCCTGGTCGCTGCTTGAGGGGCGGGACCACGTCACCCCCGCCGATGTGCAGGCGGTGCTGCCAGCTGTGGCTGAGCACAGGCTGGCTGGCGATGCCGCAACGCTGCTGGCGGGGGTGGATGGACTTCGCTAGGGCCCGGCAACTGATCAAACCGCACCGAGGCGAGCGGCTAAGGCTGGGGCTGCGCAGCCTCTACATCCTGCCGACCCGCTTCGGCTTGCTCTGGCTGGCGGGCGGCGGCCTGCTGCTGCTCGTGGCGATCCAAACCCAGCGCAATGGTCCGCTGCTGCTGAGCTTCTTGATGCTGGGGCTGTGGCTGCTGGCCCTGCACCTCACCCAGTTCAACCTGCAAGGCCTGGAACTTGAAGCCCTGGCCCCCAGCGGTGGCTTCGCGGGCGAAATGGTCGCCTATCCGCTGCTCTGCCGCAGCCGCTGCCAGCGCGATGCAATCCAGCTGGGGCTGGCCGGCAGCGCGACAACACCCCAGCCGCTGGCGGCTGGCGAATCGGTGCTCTCGGTGCCTTGGCGCCCGGGGCGGCGGGGGTTGCAAACCCCGGGGCGACTGCGGCTGCAAACCACCGCTCCCCTCGGACTTTTTGTGTGCTGGACGCTGTGGGAACCGCCACGGCCCCAGCCCATCTATCCAGCCCGGCGGCCGGGGCCGGTGGCCGAAACCGCCTGGCCCGCCAGCAGCGACACCGCCGCCACCGCCGCTAGCAAGATCACCGCAGGTAGCGACGACTGGGACGACCTGCGCCCCCACCGCCCCGAGGACGGCCTAGCCCGACTGGCCTGGAAATCCCTCGCCCAGGGCCGGGGCCGCCAAACCAAAACCTTCGCCGATGCCACCCCTGCGGTGGGGCTACTGACGCCAGCGCCGGGCCTGCCGCCGGAGCGAGCCCTGGAGCACCTCAGCGCCGAAATCTGGCGCCGCAGCAAGGCGGGTGAGGCCTACGGCTTGGCCTTGGGCAGCACCCAACTGGCCCCAAGCACGGGCCCCGAACACCGTGACCGCTGCCTACTGGCCCTGGCGCTGGCACCTGGCACAGCGCCATGAGTGGTAGCGCCCGCTGGCTGCAGATCCTGGGGCTAGGGGCCCTGGCGGCGAGTTTGGCGGGGCTGGATTTCAGCGCACCGCTCAGCTGGCTGTCGGCGGGGCTGCTGGTGCTGACTGGCCTGAAGCTGGCCGAGGCCCGCAGCCTGCCTGAGCGGCGACTGGTGAGCCTGCTCACCTTGATAGGCGGCGGTGTGCAGGGTGCCCAGCAAGGGGAGCTGCTGCCCAGCCTGCTGCAGCTGCTGGCCACAGCTCTGGGTCTGGCGGGGCTGCTGGCCCTGGAGGTGGGGAGCGGGCTGAGCTGGCGCGTTGTAATGCGACGCAGCCTGGCGGTGCTGCTGGCGGCCCTGCCGGTGGCCCTGGTGCTTTTTCTACTGGTGCCGCGAATCGAGCCGATTTGGCAAACACCAAACCTGCGGGGTGCTGGCGCCAGCGCCGTAACCGGCTTGAACAGCGAACTCGATCCAGGCAGCATCTCAAACCTCGCCGACAACACGGGCCCGGCAGCGCGGGTGAGCTTCAGCAGCGGCACCCTGCCCGAGCCGGCCGAGCGCTACTGGCGCGTGATCGTGCACGAGCAGTTCGACGGGCAGCGCTGGAAGCAGCGCGAGCTGCCAAGCAACCGCCTAGCCACGCCAACCGGAACGGCTAGCGACCCAGAGAGCAAGGCCAGCAGCCAGGTGTGGCTTGTGGAACCCAGCCCGGTGAACGCCTTGCCCTGGGATGGCAGCGGCCGGGCCAACCCCAACCAGTTGCGGGTGAATCGCAACGGTGAACTGCAGCCCCTCCAAGCCAGCCGGGAGCGCCAGGCCTATTTGGTGAGGGCCACGGGCAGCCCCCAGCCGTGGCAGCAACGGCAGCCGAGCCCGGCCGATCTGGAGCTACCCGCCGGTAGCAATCCCCAGCTGGAAGCGCTTGGGACCAGCTGGCGGGATCTGGCAACGCCCGAGCAACGGCTGGCCGCTGCCAAGCAATGGTTTACGCAGCAGGATTTCCGCTACAGCAGTACTCCTGGTACCCAGCGGGGCCTGGATGTATTCCTGTTTAAAAGGCGAGAAGGCTTCTGCGGCCACTACGCCAGCGCCTTCACGGCCCTGATGCGCGCCGCGGGGGTGCCGGCCCGGGTGGTGAGCGGCTATTTGGGCGGCACCTGGGTGCGGCCGCTCAGCGGAGCGCCCTACCTCGATCTGCGCCACAGCGACGCCCACGCCTGGAGCGAGGTGTGGCTGCCGGGCCAGGGTTGGCAACGCATTGACCCAAGCGCTTGGGCAACAGCCCCAGCCAGCCGCGCTGAAGCCAGCGAAGCAGGCGGCAGCACCAACCCCATTGGCTCCTGGCTGCAGTGGCTGCAGTGGCAATGGTGGGGCCTGGACCTGGCCTGGAGCCGCTGGTGGCTGGGCTTCGATCAAGCCGGGCAGGAAGCATTGCTGCAACGGCTATTTGGCGACCAACGCCAATGGCTGGGCGCCGTGGTGCTTGGGGCGGTGGCTGGCTGGCTGGCTCTGGCGCTGGCCTGGCTGCAGTGGCTGCAGCAGCCAGCTAGCCGAAATCAAATAAGCCGTGAGCTTCAAGCTGTGGTGAAACACCTGAAGAGGAGTGGCGTTGCAGTGGAGCCAGGTGAGAGCTTCGAGCAGCTCTGCAATCGGGCAAGTCGACTGCTGCCAGCCAGCGCTTCAAACCTCCAGGAGTTGGCAAGGTGCCACAACCTGCTGCGCTACGCCGCATTGGGCAAGCAAGAGCGGTTGCAGCATTGGGCCGCCTGGCGAACAGCACTGCGAACCATTAATAAAGCCATCAAAAGCACGCTATAAGCGTATCAATGGTGAGATTAATCTTGCAGTACAGCGCAGTTCATCTGAATAAAATATTTTTGCTTGGTGCCTGCAGCCTTCTAGCTACGAGCCACGCCTGCATTGCACCCCCTGCTGCAATAGCAGGCTCAGCCGACCTGATTCGACTGCTTGAAAGTAAAAACTGCAGGAGTTGCAAACTTCAGGATGCGGATCTTGTCCATGCAGATCTGCGCGATGCCGACTTGCGCCAGGCACAGTTGCAACGGGCGAATCTGGGTCAAGCTCGGCTTGATGGAGCCCAGCTGAGCGGCGCCAACCTCACCTTTACAAGCCTGACCGGGGCCTCCCTACGAGGGGCCGATCTACGCGGTGCCCGACTGGAAGGCACCGACCTGCGCCAGGCCGACCTAAGCGGTGCACTGCTAGATCCAGGCGCCCTGTCGCGAAGTCACTGGCAGCGTGCCACAGGCATCGAATCCGTACAACTGAGCTATAGCGAATTACACAACGCTGGAGCTGAGGCGGCTCAGCAGGGCCGCTATCCGGAAGCCGAACAATTCTTCGGAGAAGCGATCCGCAAGGAGCCAAACGCGGCAATCAGCTGGGTAGCAAGAGGCATTTGTCGCATTGAACAGGGGAAAACGGCACTTGCAGCAAGTGACTTCGACTATGCCGCCAGCCTCTACAGCGCGGGGGGTGAAGTCGCCCAGGCCGAGCAACTGAAACAGGCCGCCGAGAAACTTAGCAAGCCTGAAGAATCGAACAGCGAAGGTGGCAATGGGGCAGGCAGCAAAGCCCTCGGGGGGATCCTGTCTGCCTTCCAGTTCCTGGCTCCACTAGCCATGAAAGGAATAATCCCTCTAGGGCTATAAAGCCACCACGTAGACCTAAGGGCGAAATTCAAACCAGTCGAGATCGTCGACAGCGCCTAGGCGCACAAAAGGGAGCATACCCACACCTACATACAAAAGATCTGGCCGGCCAGATCGAATTTTCAACCCCGAACCCAGGGGCAGATTCTTGTTCTGGCCTGATTCCAGGATGGCGTCATACACAATCCCACCCCCAAGCCGTTCAACCTGCACCCAGCTCTGTCCCCCCCTGGCCTCCAGGCGAAGGCTGGCCGCCGTAGGCAGCGGCGATCGCTCGCGGCTAAAGGGCACCGTAGGGGATCCACCTAAAGGCAACGATCGCCGATTCAGCAGATAAGGCAAGCCCAGCACCATCAAAACCAGCGCAACACCGGCACCAAATAGCACACCCAGCTGGAGCCTATTAGGAAGGCCAAATGATGGGTTTGCGGCGTAGGGCGACTGAAAGAGAGGCAAGCGCAGGTACGACCAACTTCTGCGGACCGGCGTGAGGGAAACCGCAGCGGCCGGAGGCAATGCCTCAGGCGCCCGGGGGTGCAGGAGGCCTAGCGAGACTTGCTCCTGCAAGGACTTGCGCTCATCCAGCAATTGGCGTATGTCCTCGGCAGCGCTACGCACCTTTTGGCGGAACTTATCTTCGTAAATGCCAGGCAACTCATTTAGCAAGCATTGGTATTTCTCAAGCTCGGCCTGGGCTTCAGCCACCTGACGCTCAAGCTCTTCGATTGTAGTATTATCAGCAGTCATCAGCACGCCTCATTGCCCGTACTTTATCTTGGGCTATTAAAATTCTGCAAGAGACATAGCAATCATGCAATTAATTTACATTAGGTGTTTAATAACCCGAAGCCCCCATGAATTCGCGTGACTGGGCAGTGGAGGGCTGATAACCATATCCAAAACGACCTCCATCATTGTCGTCAAGTATTTTAGGGGTAACCAATATAACCAGCTCGCGCTTCTTCCTGCCTCCGTTGGTGCTTCGGAAGAATTGCCCAATCAGAGGGATATCGCCAAGGATCGGCCATTTGCTTACAAGCTGAGAATCAGCATCAGAAATGACGCCTGTGAGAATAAGTGTTTGGCCATCGCGGACCCTAGAGCTCCCTGTGTCCAGCCTACGAATTGAAAGTATATCAATTAGCCCGCAGCCCTCTACTCGCTGCTGGCGAGTAGTGGCTGAAATTTGGGGAGACAAGGTAAATGTGACAAACCCATTATCATCAATCTTAGAGACTCGCGCCCCGAAAGTCAGGCCAGCGATACCAAAAGATGGCTGACAAGAGTTGCCGTTGCCTTGAGTGCCATTCGTAACCGTATAGTTTGTAATAACTTGCTCTCCCACTGTTACGTAGGACTCATTAGAGCGGGGGCGGCCTATTGTAGCGCCTCCTTCTGTGCCAGATAATCCACTTCCACTGGAACTGGAACCACTCGATGCGCCAGCACTAGCCAGTGCCGCAGACACCTCAGCGCCACCCTTAATCTCATCCTGATTTTCACTAAGGATCAAGGTAGGGCTCGCCAACACTTTGGTGCTGCGAGAAGTAATCGTAGCGTTAACAAAATTGAAGAAAGTGTCTTGATCATACACATTTCCAGGGTTGACCGGCTGGGCGGTCAAAGGAGGCACCACTGTATTTGTTTCACCTAATCTTAACGTCTGCGTTATTGACTTTGCGCTATTTGCCCCTCCAGCCATCTGATCAAATTGAGCCGCGGTTGGAGGAAGACTGTTACCAAAAGCGCCAAGCAACCTTCCCTGAGCGTTAACAATAAAATTATTACCGGACCGAAACGCAAAACTATTCGCAATCTCGGAATCATTATCTAGTGTAACATCTAAAATTTTAACAGATAATGCAACCTGTCGTTGCCTCAAGTCAAGTTGCCTTAAATATTGCTCTGCAATAATCATTACGGCAGAGTCACCAATCAACGTGACCGTACCAAGCCTAGAATCAGTTGTGGCTCTCAGGCCAACTAACGGTCCGGTCAAAGAACCATATGCCTCAACAGTCGTTTGAGAACTGGACTGTGTAGTGGCTGAATTTGGGGAGCCACTGGGCTGATTTTGATCACCGCCTTGGGTCACAGATGTAGTAATTGTGTTTGTCTTGGTGACCGATGCACCAAGATTTGCAAGGTAATCAGCGGCAGATCCAGCGCTAACCTGATTGAGGCGATATACCTTCGAAAGCTGAGGACCAAAGGTCTTAGAAAGAACATTTGAGCCAGCAAATATCATGTTGCCTTCTTTTTTACCCTGGAGTCCAGCAGCGAGCAAGGTAGAATTGAGGGCCCTGGAATAACTTTCACCTCGAAACGAGATAGAGACAGTTCGAGGCTGTGCGGGTAATGCACTAGATGTGCCTGACGTTGCGGAGTCTTCAACAAACACAAACCCGTAGCCCCCCATTTGGGCCAGCGCCATCAAGGCATCCTTGGCCGGCGCATTCTTGAGTGTCATTGTGACCGAAGGCCCACTGACATTCACATAACCAGGGTTGCGGAGGGTCATCGTGCCCACAGCCATATCACCCAACGGTGGCGCTACTGCTCTGGCCTGAAGCGGTGGCGCATAGGTAGGCAATGGGACCGCGCCGGGCTGGCTCAGATCAAGGCGGTTGGTCTGCAGGGAAGCTTGAGGTGCCGTTGGGAAAGCAAGGATCAGGTTTAGTCCGTCCGCGCTCACTACCGGGCGAGCCAATGGAACCCCGGGCATTGGGGTCACCGACAGGCTGTAGCTGCTGCCAGAACCATCCAAGCTCACCGACTGAATTCCCAATTCAGGCAAGGAAATGCGCTGCGGGCCAAAACGCAGGCCCGTAGGAGTAGCGGTGAGCAGCTGACCCTGCCAGCCGCTGCCCCGAGACGATTGCTGCAACTGGGGACCTGGACCAGCACCCTCAACTACCAGCTCAACCGAATTACCCAAGCGACGCACCTGGAGCTGCATCGAACCGGTGGCAACGGGTGCAGGCGCCTGAGCAGTGGCCGGTTGACGAGGAGCTGCCTGAGCGACTACTTCCAGAAGGGCGTAGCCGGGAAGTGCTGAAGCCACCGCGGCCGTCGCGATGCGGTGCCAGAAATTCCTGCCCAAAGTCAAACTCTATTAATAGACGGATCTTACTTAAAATACCTCCAGATAGCCAGTCGCTGTAGCCAATTCATTGAAGGCTTGGCTAGTTCTTGGCCGCCACTGATGCAGGCGCTCCGGCACCAGCAGATTTATAATAAGCAAGCATTAACTTCAGCTCAGTCTTTGCTGCAGCCGGCGGGACGAAAACAGCTGCTTGGGAAGCTGGAGCCCCAGCTTTAGCTGGATCTACCACAGCCAAAGACAAATTGCTCTGGGTCACAAGCACACTCAGCTTTTCAGCGGCTCTCATAAATGCCAGCAGGCTTGGGTAACTACCACGAGCGGTGAGCAACACCTTCTGCTCCTTCAGCCCAGCCGCTTCCATAGGAGAAACTGGCGGAGGCGGAGCCTGTTCACCCTTCTTCGCTTCTGCAGCGGGCACAGGTGCTGGCGCCGCCACTGGCTCATAGAGATCAAGCTGAACTCCGTGGCGCGCAGCTTCCGCGTCAAGCTGGGCAAGGAAGGTAGCAAATTCGCCACTACCCTGAATTAATTGCAGCACCTGGAGCTGTTTACGCTCCGCCGCGCTCTGGGCCTCGGCGGTTTTGGCAATCTGGGATCTCAGCAGGGGGATGCGGGTCTTGAGTTCCTCCAGCTGGGCCAAGCGTTCACTATCGGCTTGGAGGCGCAACCACTGAGGTACTACCCCAAAGCCAATAATCAAAGCAGTAACGACAGCACCAATACCAATAGGCACACCCAACAGCAAGCGCTGCTGCAACTTGGTGGCATTAGGGCTAGCAACATCCTGAAGATTAGTCATCAGAGCAGGCCCTCCTTTTGGAGCAGATCGAGGCGTCGCACCAAACCCTCGGAGCCCAGCTGGGTGAGGATTTGTTTTTCCGCTAACGGACTAATCGGTGGGCGGAAGTTTACCTTGATGTCAAAATTGACCGGTGCTACTACTGCTTGAGCCTGAGGTGTGCTGGCTGCACCCGCTTCGCGGGAGGCCTTCACCAAAGTGATCGCATTGGGATCAAGCAAGGGCGAACGCTGCAGCTGCAGCTGCAGGGCATTGATACGGGCAAAAGCCTGGGGATCACGCGACAGCCCCTTGAGGCGATAGCCAGTGCCTTCTTCAGCAGCACTGGTGAGCTGGACTCCCTCAGGCACCCTCATTTGCAGATCACGCAGCACCGCTGAACCGGATCGCACTGACAGCAGGCCCTTAACCAAATCCTGATTGGCCTTTGTCACCCCATTTAGCTTGGTTCTGCTGGCGTTCAGCTGGGTTTCAAACAACTGCACCTCCGCTTCCACGGTGCCTAGGCCCTCGATCGCCGAGCTCACCATCAAGGCTCTCAAAAACACCAATACCGCCACGCCAAGGGAAACGCCAACCAGGGCCGCACCAATCACCACACCCTGGACAAGCCAGCGGCGCCCCTGGATGGAGGCCTCAGCTGGCTCGGGCAGATTCAGCTCCTGGCGTTTTTCACGCAGCAGATCAAACTGGGAGGCCATCGATGGGGAGCTCATTGGGCCAACTCCAGGCCGGCAAGTCCTTGCAGCACAAGGGATCCAAAGCCGTCACGCTCGAGCAGCTCGGCCTCCAGTCCTAGGGCCTGTTCCAAGCCTTCCAGATCCGGCATTGATTCGGCGAGCAGCAGCCTCACAGGTGCTTTGGATGCATGGTTGCTGCGATAAAAATCCAGGCCCTGCTGCAGGGCCGGTAACAACTCCGGCATAGCCCCAGGCAGCAGCCGCTCAAATTCAGGCACGCCTTGGCGCCAGAGGGTTAGGACGGTCTGCTCATCAAGCGGCTGCAACAGGGCTACCAGGGTGGAGGCAGGTGTAGCTGTTAGTTCATCGCTGAGCGCTCCCATTAAGCACACCTGAGCCGGCAGCAGATGTTGCAGGGTGCCGCCAGCTATCGCAAACACCTCCACCCAGGCCTCCACCACCGAGCGAGCTGCGGCCACCACCAGGGAGCTGGACCTATTTCCAGGTAGGGGCTGCACATCGACGTAAGCGTCATCCAACGCAAACGGCAGCCGCAGATCCGGGTTCAGATCGCGTAGCTCATCGATCGAATCCACGGGATGCTGCGCGCTAGCCCATTCGACCACCCGCCAATGGGCCGCCTGGCGAGGCAGGGACACCACCAGCTGGGAATCAATCCCACCGTGCTCGAGTAGCAGATCACCGATGAAGTCGCCCACGGCATCCGCTAGCTGGGGCACCCCATTACGGCAGGTGCGCGCCGGTATCGGCGCCGACCAGGCTGGCTCAACTGGCTGGCCCCGCTTAACGGACTGGGCAAGCACCAAGTGCTCGGACAAATCCACCATCACCAGTTTGGGAAATAGCTGGGCACGGAGGGGCTGCCAAGTGTTTTGGAGTCCCGCCAGTACCAAGGTGCAAACCCATTCGCTATAGCAACCTACCGAACATTCAGCGCCAGGCCAGACCGGTGCCCACGGCTGCGCTGATATGGCTCAGGCCATGACGATCCAGCTGGGATGCCAGACCTTCCAAAATCTGCGGCACCAGCGCTGGCCCGCCGTAGATCCAGCCGGTATAAAGCTGCACCAGCGAGGCCCCCGCGGTGATCCGCTCCCAGGCGCTCTCGGCGGAATCGATCCCGCCGACGCCAATCAGGGGCAAGGCTGGACCCGCCGTGGCCCGCAGCCGACGCAGCACCTCAAGGGCCCTGCCCCGGAGGGGCACTCCGCTGAGACCGCCGGCCTCCTCGGCCAATGTGCGGCCCGTCTGCACCAGGCGCCGCTGCTCCAGGCCAAGGCGATGCAGGCTGGTGTTCACGGCGATTACGCCGGCCAGCCCCTCCTCATAGGCCATGCGGGCGATGGCATCAATGGCGTCGTCCTCCAGATCCGGTGCGATCTTCACCAGCAGGGGCGGGCAGGCCGGCAAGCGCCGCAGCCGCTCCACCAGGCGCCGCAACAGGGTTTCCTCCTGCAGCTCCCGCAGGCCCGGCGTGTTGGGCGAGCTCACATTGATCACCGCATAGTCGGCCAGGGGGGCGAGTAGCTCCAGGGAGGAGGCGTAGTCGTCGGGGGCCAGCTCCAGGGAGGTGATCTTGGATTTGCCTAGGTTGATGCCCAGCACCGCCGGGCGCTGGCCCGGTGCCGGCAGCTGCTGACGCTCCAGGGTGCGGCGCAACACCTGGGCGCCACCGTTGTTGAAGCCCATACGGTTGAGCGCCGCCCGCTCGGCAGCCAAACGAAACAGCCGCGGCTTGGGATTACCCGGCTGGCCGTGCCAGGTGACCGTGCCCAGCTCGGCAAAGCCAAAACCAAACAAATGCCAGATCCCTGCTGCTACACCGTTTTTGTCAAATCCAGCCGCCAGGCCCACCGGGTTAGAGAAGCGGCAGCCAAACAGGGTTTGCTCCAGCCGTGGATCGGGGCGCTGCAGCTCAGCGCCCAGGCCTGCCAGGGCACCACTCACCAAGGGCCACTGGCGCCGCAAAGACGCCTGGGCCAGGGCCGTGAGGGTGAGCTGGCTGAGCTGCTCGGCGTCAGCGCCGTCATCACGGCCCAGCAGCGGACCCACCAGCCGCCCATATAAAGCATCGGTGCTACTGCCAGCCCTGCTCGATGAGCCTGAATCCACCATCAGCCGCCGCCTACTCCCGCGCGCCCAATCCTCCCTCGTCCCGTTGCAAACGCCAGCGCCCTCCCTCCAGAGGCAACACATGCCAGTCACGCCAGCGCCAGGGGCCACTGCGGCGCTCCAGTTGCTGCAAGGGCTGCTCCACCAGCTGGGCCAGCTCCACCAAACTGAGTCCGTAGCCCTGGACAGCGAAGCGATCGGCCAGCTCACAGCGGCTCAGCAGCTGTTGCAGGGCCGCAGGCGCCGGGTCGGCAATCGCTGGGCCAGGGGCGGCGGTTTTAGTGCTGGGACCAGAGGGGGACACAAAAGAAGGAACATCGGCTTCGATCCGGGCAGTGGCGATCACCTCGCCAGCCGCCATGGCCGGCATCTGACCCTTGGAAAAGGCCACGGCGATCGCATCACAGCGGTCGTTGTCTGGATCACCGCTATGACCCTTGACGTGCACCAGGGACACCCCCTCAAGCCTGGCCTGGTCCAGCTGCTCCCATAGATCCCGATTGAGCACCGCCCCGCCGGAGGCCGTGCGCCAGCCCTTGCGCTTCCAGCCCTGGATCCACTTGCTGAAACCATCGATCAGGTAGCGGCTATCGGTGCGAATGCTGAGCTGGTCCGGACGGGGCAGCTCCTTGATGGCCTCCAGCAAGGCCAGGGCTGCGGTGAGCTCCATGCGGTTGTTGGTGGTGGCCCGATCGGCGCCGCCCATCTCATGCACCGAGCCATCCTCGAAGCGCAGCAAGGCGCCCCAGCCGCCTGGGCCCGGATTGCCACTGCAAGCACCATCACAGGCCGCAGCCACCACTTTCACCGGCTTAGCCGCCACTGGACAACCCCCGAAAATTCGCTAAAGAACCCATCTGCCCGCTTGCTGCGCCCCGCCATGGACCCATCCAAACCGGGCCTGACCAGAAGCCAGGCAGAGCGCCGAACCTACCGTCCCTGGCGCAACGCCCTGCTGGCAGGTGCGGCCCTGGCCGCCCTCACCCCCTGGGCAGAGGCCGCCAACCTGTTCAATAGCCGGCCGCTCGATGTCAGCCGCTTCGCCGTGCTGGCGCGGCCCCTGGGGCGCAACGACTGGAACCTGCTGGTGCTTGAGCAGATCCAACCCCAGCCCCGCTGCTGGGAGGAGCGCCCCGACGGCCTGATCGACCCGGCCCTCAACCGCTTCAATTTCACCGGCATCTGCAGCCGCTATCTCGACAGCAACGGCTACTCCCTGCGCATCGGCGATCAGGATCTGGCCAGTCGCTACCGGCTGCAGCTGCGCCAGAGCGGCAACGAACTGCAACTGCAGGCCAGCACCCCCAGCGATCCCACCACCCTGGTGGTTGCCCGCGCCAAGGTGCCCCTGCGGGATCGAGATGGGTTTGTAGCCCTGAAGCTCGAAGCCGGCTGGGACCTGCAACGCCGCAGCTTTGGCGAGCAGACCCTGAATCACCTGTACTTCGCCAACGCCGCACCCCTGCCCCAGCTACTAGCCGCAGCCAGCGGCATCTCCCAACCCCCAGCCAAGCCTGGAGCCCAGCTCGGCCTGCGTCCGCCGGTTGCCCCCCCGAACCTGCTGGCCCAGGGGACGGGCCAGGGCCCTATTCGCTTGCAAGTGATCCCCTTCCGCGATTGAAGCCCGGGTGCCAGTTGCCGGAGAGTCCCAGTCCAGCTAGCCGATCCCAAAGCCTGCCATTAAGTTTCTGGGGTGTGAGGAGTGGGAACGCTCTTCCGGGGTCGAAACGAGGACAGACTCCCAGAATCGTTCCAACTCAGAGCCCTGCCTTCGGCGGGGCTTTTTTATTGGTCACATCTTTTTATTGGTCAGATCTTTTTGTTGGTTACTCATCAAAAAACCGGCCCTGAAGGGGCCGGTGTGATGGCAACGAATGACGTTGGCAGAAAGGTGATAGGGCCCCGCAGGGCCCCAGCGATCACTTGATCGAAACCTTGCCGCCGACTTCTTCCACAGCTTTTTTGATGGATTCGGCTTCGCCTTTGGCGATGCCTTCCTTGATGGCGCAAGGAGCGCTTTCCACCAGGGCCTTGGCTTCGCCCAGGCCGAGGCCGGTGACTTCGCGGACGGCCTTGAGGACCTTGATCTTGGCAGTGGCGTCAAAGCTGTCGAGCATGACGTCGAATTCGGTCTGCTCCTCGACGGCTTCAGCGGCAGCAGCGGGAGCTGCGGCCATCATGACGCCCGCGGAAGCGGCGGCGGATACACCAAAAGCCTCTTCAATCTGCTTGACGAGCTCGGAAGCTTCAAGCAGGGAAAGAGTCTTCAGTGACTCGAGAATTTGGTCGGTTGTAGCGGACATGGTTGAGAATCAGCAACAGATCTGTTTGTGAACAGTCGGATCGGGGGAGCTCAGCTTTCGCCTTCGGCGTGCTGTTTGAGCGCCCGGGCAAGACCGGACGGAACCTCGTTGATACCCACGGCCAACTTGGTAGCCACGGCATTGATCGCACCTGCGATCTGGGCCATGAGCACCTCCTTGGAGGGCAGATCTCCGATGGCCTTGATGTCTTTTTCGGAGAGGAGTTTGCCTTCGAAAAGGCCACCCTTCACCTCAGACTTCTTCGTGTCCTTCTGGAAGGACTGCACGGCCTTCACCGCACCACCCACATCGCCCTTAACAAGGACGAAAGCGTTGGAGCCAGTGAGCAGAGAATCGAGATTCGCCCAGGCGGTATTTCCATCAATGGCGCGGCGCATCAAGGTGTTTTTGGTCACCTTGCACACCCCCTTGCTGGCCTGCAGACGAATCCGCAGATCAGACATCTCCTTGATGGACAAGCCCTTGAAATCAAGGACAAGCGCCATTTCGGCCTCGCCGAGGAGCCCCTTGAGCTCATCGACGATCTGTTGCTTGCTCTCCAGCGTGCGGCCCATAGGAAAGGAACGGATCAGGGGAACAAGCCGGGAACGCAGCCCGGGACGTTGACTTTTCCCAAGGGAAAGGTCAACTCGAGGCCGCTGCACGCTCCACAACCCTTCCGGACGAATCCTTCTTGGTGCCAAACCTGTCGCGATCACCTCGGCAGGACTTATGGACCGAAATCCACCTGCTGTCTGGGGTAGGGCGCGTGCCCTTCTGGACAAAGCCAGTGAACCACACTACACACTGCCCACACCCGAGCTCAGCCATGCCTGCCTCTCGCCGCCGCGGCGCCAAGCTGCTGCTCAGCTTGGTGATGGCCTTGGTGGTGGCCTTGGTGGGAAGCCTGGCGATTCCAGCTGGAGCGGCCCCCACCTGGACCGTAGGCACAGATCCCACCTACGCCCCCTTCGGCATGACCGATGGGGCCAGCGGCGAGCTGCGGGGCTTCGATATTGAACTGATCGAAGCGATCGCCAAGCGCACTGGCCAGCGGCTCAAGCTCACAGCTCTGCCCTTCGATGGCCTGATACCTGCCCTGCAAGCGGGCAACCTCGACCTGGCGATCAGCGCCATGACGATCACCGCAGAGCGGGCCGAAACCGTCGACTTTTCGCGCCCCTATTTTGCCGCTGGCTTGGGCATAGTTGTGCGGCGAGGCACCCGGGGCATCGCCAACCTCAAGGATCTGGAAGGACGCACGATCGCCGTTCAGATCGGTTCCACCGGTGCAAAGGCCATGGCAGCCGTGCCCGGAGCCAAGCTCAGCACCTTTGATTCAGGTCCTCTTGCCCTGCAGGAGCTTCTGAACGGCCACGTGGAGGCCTACGTAAATGACCTGCCTGCCACCTTGTATGCGATCGAAACCGCTGGCCTCGATGGCATCGAGATCGCCGGCAAGCCCCTCACTAGCGACTTCTACGGCATCGCCTTCCCCAAGGGCTCTGACCTGCGCGAAGCAGTAAACAAGGGGCTGGGCCAGGTACTGGCCGATGGCAGCTACGCCCGGATCTATGAGCGTTGGTTTGGGCAGAGCCCGCCAGCTCTACCCCAGCGAGCCCCTGCTCTCGATAGCCGCAGCGATAGCGCCGGACTTGACGGGGTGCAGTTGCTGCGCAATTTGATCCGCGGTGCGGGCGTGACCCTGGCGCTAACCCTCTGCTCCTTCGGCCTAGGCCTGATCGGAGCCGGCCTGGTAGCTGCGGGGCTGCTGGGGGCCAACACAGTGATGCAGCGCTGCTGCCGCATCTACGTCGACTTCTTTCGCGGCACGCCAATTTTGGTGCAGCTGTTCGTGATCTACTTCGGCGTGCCTGCCCTAGCCCGCCAAATGGGACTAGAGCTGCAACTAGATCGCTTCGCTGCCGCAGTGCTCGCCCTAGGGCTAAACGGCGCTGCCTACCTGGCGGAAACCCTACGAGCAGGAATTAATTCCATTGACCGGGGCCAATGGGAGGCTTCAAGGGCCCTGGGGCTCAAGCCCCTAACGGCGCTGCAGCTAGTGATCTTGCCCCAGGCCCTGCAGCGGGTGCTGCCCTCCTTAGCCAATGAGTTCATCACGCTGATTAAGGACACCAGCCTGGCGGCGGTGATCGGCTTCGACGAACTTTTCCGCCAAGGGCAGCTGGTGGTGGCCACCAGCTACCGGGCGTTTGAGGTTTACCTAGCGGTGGCCTTGGTTTACTTAGTGATGACCACCACGGCCTCGCTGCTGTTCAAGCAGCTGGAGCGGCGACTCAGCCTTCCTGCTTGAGGTCCTGCAGGGCCGAGAAGTCAACTTCCACCGAGGGGCCCATGGTGGAGGTCACATAAAGGCTCCTCCAATAGCGGCCTTTGGCACCGCTGGGCTTATTGCGATCGATGGTCTCCTGCAGGGCCTTGAGGTTCTCGAGCAAGTTGGCGGGAGTGAAGCTGGCCTTGCCAAAGCGCACGTGCACGATGCCACTGCGGTCGGCTCGAAACTCAAGTTTGCCGGCCTTGAACTCGTTGATGGCGCCAGCCAGATCGGTGGTGACGGTGCCTGCCTTGGGGTTGGGCATCAGGCCGCGGGGACCGAGCACCCGGCCCAGCTTGGCCACCTTGGGCATCATGTCCGGGGTGGCGATCAGCAGGTCGAAGTTCATCTCGCCTTTGGCGATCTGATCCACCAGATCGTCGTCACCAGCGAGGTCGGCGCCGGCAGCCTTGGCGGCGGCCACGGCTTCACCGCGGGCGATCACGGCAATGCGGATCGCCTGGCCGGTGCCGTGGGGCAGGGCCACGGTGGTGCGCAGCTGCTGGTCGGTGTACTTGGGATCGATCCCGAGGCGCACGTGGGCCTCCAAGGTTTCATCAAACTTGGCGTTGGCGTTGGTCTGAACCAGCTCAATGGCCTCGAGGGGGCTGTAGCTGCGGTCTTCGACCTTGGCGCTGAGCGCTAAGAAGCGCTTGGAGATTTTCGGCATGGTGGGGATGGGGTACGGGCGATTCAGGGCGTGGCTGTTGAGCAGATGAACTGGTCAAAGCTGCCTGGATCTCCCCCGGATAAGGGGTGGAATTAATCGTTAACGGCGACGCCCATGTTGCGGGCGGTGCCTTCGATGATGCGCATGGCCGATTCAACGCTGGTGCAGTTGAGGTCGGGCAGCTTGGTTTTGGCGATCTCCTCGAGCTGGGCGCGGCTGATGGCACCGACCGAACCCTTGGCAGAGGTGGCGGCACCCTTCTCGATACCGGCTGCTTTGGAGATCAGCACGGAAGCGGGAGGGGTCTTGGTGATGAAGGTGAAGCTGCGGTCTTCAAAGACCGAAATTTCAACCGGGATCACATATCCAGCCTTCTCCTGCGTCCGAGCGTTGTACTCCTTGCAGAACGCCATGATGTTGACGCCGTGCTGACCGAGGGCAGGGCCCACCGGCGGCGCGGGGTTGGCTTTGCCGGCCTGGAGGGCCAGCTTGATAACGGCAACGACTTTCTTGGCCATCGTCTAAGGCTACGGGGCGAATCTGCGGATCACCCCCATCGCCGGGGATGTGAACTGAAACGGCCGCCCTCCGCAGGGAGACGGCCGCTGAGCGGGGCCGAAACCTAGCTCTGCTTGCTGATCTGGGAAAACTCGAGCTCCACCGGGGTTTCCCGGCCAAAGATCGAGAGCAGGGCCTTGAGCTTGTTGCGCTCGCCGGAAACCTCGATCACCTCGCCCTGGAAATCCTTGAAAGGACCAGCCGTGACCAGGATTTGATCGCCTTCGGCTAGATCCACCTTGACGACTGCCTTCTTTTCTGCGGCTCGCTTAAAGATGCGATCCACTTCCGTGCGACTGAGCGGCCGGGGCTTGATGTGGCCGCGGGCCTTGGCCGTTGCGCGCCGCTCCTCTGCCCCCACGAAATTGATCACGTTGGGGGTGCTGCGCACGGCCATCATGGTGTCTTCGTCGAGCACCATTCGCACCAGCACGTAGCCGGGGAACACCTTTTCCTCCGTGCTCTGGCGCGAGCCATCCTTCTTCAGCTTCATCCCCGGGGTCTGGGGGATCTCGATCTCAAGGATCCGGTTGTCGACGCCCAAGGTGACGGCCCGCTGCTCGAGCGTGGCTTTCACCTTCTTCTCGCAGCTAGAGGCCACCTGCACCGCATACCAGCGGGCCACCTGCATCTTCTCAACCGGCGCCGGCGCTTCCAGCACTTGGGGCACCAGCTCAAGCTCTTCTGCCGCAAGCTCAAGCTCTTCTGCCGCAAACTCAGTGGCTTCGGCCGCAAGCTCAGTGGCTTCGATTTGGCTGTCGGTCAGGGACTCGGACACGGGGCTCAGGAAAGAAACGGGATCAACGGACGGGGGATCGACTACGGATCGGCTCAACGGAACACCTGATTGGCCCCCCAGCCATAAAAACGATCGATGGCGGCGATCGCTGCCGCCGAGAGACTCACCATCAAGATCACGGCCACCGATTCGCTGAACAGCTGCTGACGGCTGGGCCAAACGACTTTGCGTAGTTCCGCCAGGGTGGCGGCAGCAAAGCCATCAGGCACCGCCGAGGCTGCGGCAGGCGAGATGGACGCATCGGGGCTGGGTTCTGCCTCTTTGGAGTCGGGGGTTTGGGGGATTGGGTCCACTGGCGCTCGCGCACGGGGGCGTCCGCGCGTACCGGCAAACGAACACCCTAGCCGAGGGGCACAAAGGTCAAGGGATTGCCCGGCTCAACACGCACGCCCCGTGCGCCACTGAAGCGCTCCGCCAGCAGCTCGGTGGCCAGGGGATTTTCCAGCTGGCGCCGCAGCACCCGCCGCAGGGGCCGGGCGCCGTATTCGGGCTCGTAACCCTGCTCAGCCAGGGCCTGCACCACCGGCTCCGGCACCTCCAGCTCCAGGTGCTGCTCAGCCAGCAGCCGGGCCAGCTCGGCCAGTTGCAGGCGCACGATGCGCTGCAGATCGGCTGGACCAAGGGGGCGGAAGCGGATCACCTCGTCAATGCGGTTAAGGAATTCCGGCCGAAACTGGCTGGCTAATGCCTGGTCTATTTGCTGGTCGAGCCAGGTCTGCTGGTCAGGCTCCACGCCCGCCTCCCGTGCCGCCTTTGCACTGTCGAGGATGGCGCGGCTGGCCAGGTTGCTGGTCATGATCACCACCGTGTGGCGGAAGTCCACGGTGCGGCCCTGGGAATCGGTGAGGCGGCCGTCGTCGAGCACCTGCAGCAGCAAATTGAACACCTCCGGGTGGGCCTTCTCCACCTCATCAAGCAACAGCACCGCGTAGGGCCGGCGCCGCACCGCCTCGGTGAGCTGGCCGCCCTCCTCGTAGCCCACATAGCCAGGGGGTGCCCCCACCAGCCGGGCCACGGCGTTGCGCTCCATGAATTCGCTCATGTCGAGGCGCACCAGGGCGTCGTCCTCGTCGAAAAGCGCCGCCGCCAGAGCTTTAGCGAGCTCGGTTTTGCCCACGCCAGTGGGGCCCAGAAATAAAAACGAACCCACCGGCCGCGTTGGCGACTGCATACCGGCCCGAGCGCGGCGGATCGCCGCGGCCACCGCCGCCACCGCCTCTAGCTGGCCAACCACCCGCTCGCCCAGGAGTTGCTCCAGCTCCAGCAATTTCTGGCGCTCCCCCGCCAGCAGGCGCTGCACCGGAATGCCGGTCCCGCGGGCCACCACATCGGCGATGTCGCCCTCCTCCACCTGTTCACGCAGGATCGTCTCCCCCTTCAGTTCGGCCTCAAGGGTTTCGCGGCGCTGCTGCAAGCCATTGAGCTGGTCGTGCTGCAACCGGGCTGCTTCCTCATAGTCACCCTCCCGCTCGGCCTCGGTGATGGCATGGCGCAGGTCTTCGTCTTGCTGCAACAGCTCCCGCAGCTCCGCCAGCCGCTCCCGCTCCGCCTGCCAGCGCTGCTGCAGTGCCTGCAGGGTCTCGGTGGCGCGGCGGCGCTGCTCCTGCAACTGCAGCCGCTCCTCCAGTGGCGACGCCTCAGCCGAGAGCAGGGCCAACTCCACCCGACGCAGCTCGGCCTCGGCAGCTTCCACCAGCTGGGGCTTGGAGGTGACCTCCATCCGCAACTGGGCGGCGGCCTCATCCACCAGATCAATGGCCGAATCGGGCAGGCAGCGATCGGTGATGTAGCGGTCGGCCAGGCGGGTTGCCGCCACCAAAGCCTGGTCGGTGATGGCCACGCCGTGGTGCAACTCGTAGCGCTCCTTTAGGCCCCGCAGAATTTCCACACTGGTGTCGAGGCCTGGCTCCTTGATCAGCACCTGCTGGAAGCGGCGCTCCAGGCCCGGATCCTTCTCGATGCTGCGGCGGTAGTCCTCGGCGGTGGTGGCGCCGATGCAGCGCAGGTAGCCCTGGGCCAGGGCTGGCTTGAGCACGCTGCCAGCGTCGGCATTGGAGCGGTCGCCGCTCACCACCGTATGCAGCTCGTCGATAAACAGCACTACCCCGGCTGCTCCAGGAACGGCATCGGCGTCGTGCACCTCCTTAAGCACGGCCCGGAGGCGCTCCTCAAACTGGCCGCGAAACTTGGCCCCTGCGATCAAGGCGCCCAAATCCAGGGCCACCAGCCGCAGTCCCTGGAGCGAGTCGGGCACTTCGCCGGCCACGATGCGCTGGGCCAGCAGCTCAGCCACGGCGGTCTTGCCGACGCCGGGCTCCCCAATCAGCACCGGGTTGTTCTTGCTGCGGCGTGAGAGCACCTGAATCAGGCGTCGCATCTCCAGGTCGCGGCCGATCACCGGGTCGAGTTCGCCGGCCCGGGCCGCCGCGGTGAGATCCCGGCCGTAGCGCTCCAGGGCGCTGGGCTCGGGCGGCTCCTGCTCCAGTGGGGTGGCCGCCTGTGAAGCGGCCAGTGGGGCGGCAGCTACCGGCGCAAGCGGGGACGGGCCCGCGTCGATCCAGGCATCGGGGGGGGGAGCTGGCACCTGCTGGGGAGCAGGAGCCGGTGGGGCTGGGCTGGCAGGGAAGCCAGGCCGAAACTGGCGTTGCAGCAAGTCTTCGCTGAGCCCCTCAGCCGCCAGCAACCTGGCCCCGATCCGGGGATCGCGCACCAAAGCGACCAGCAGGTGGGATACGTCTAAAAGAGAGTCCCCCCAGGCGGCCCGGCAGCGGTCCCCATCCTCGAGCAGATCCTCAAGGGCATCGCCGATGTACAGCTCACCGCCGGCGCTGCCGGGTTGGTCGACGCAGAAACTCTCGAGCTGATCGAGCAGGCGATCGGGCTCAAGCGGCAGGGGATCCAGCCAGCGCCCGAAACGTCTCTCCAGCAGCAGGGTCTGCAGCAGGTGCTCCACATCCATGGCGCCATGGCGCCAACGGCGAGCCGTGTCCTGGGAGGCCAAGAGCAACTCCCAGGCGTCTTCGCTGAAGCGATCTGGTTCGCTGGTGAGGCTTGGGGGCATGGGCTTAGCGGTCAGCCGCGGGAGGAGAGCTGGATTAGTTCCACCTTGTAGCCATCAGGATCTTCCACAAAGGCGATCACCGTGTTGCCGTGCTTCATCGGACCGGGTTCGCGCACCACCTTGCCGCCCTTAGCCCGGATTGCATCGCAAACCGACTGGATGTCCTCCACTCCTAGGGCGATGTGGCCATAGCCCGCACCAAGGTCGTAATGACTGGTGTCCCAGTTGTGAGTTAGCTCCAGCACGGTGGTGTCCCGCTCCTCGCCGTAACCCACAAAGGCGAGGGTGAAACGGCCTGAGGGATAGTCCTTGCGGCGCAGCATCCGCATCCCCAACACCTCCGTATAAAAGGTGAGGGAGCGCTCCAGATCGCCAACCCGGAGCATGGTGTGCAGCATGCGCATCAGCGGATCAGGCCAGGCATCAACCTGGGCACAACAAATTCCATTGTGGCGAGCAACTGTGGCGAGCAACCCCAAGGGCGGTACCCATCAGCACAAATGGATGGGTGGGGGTGACCCATAGGATCTCGGCAGAGAGCGCCAATGGCACTTCAACGTGATCGATTCCCTCGACCTTGTTATTGACACCGTGGTGGCACGGGAGGTGTTGGATTCCCGCGGCACACCCACGGTGGAGGCCGAGGTGCTGCTGGAGGGAGGCGCCAGCGGCCGGGCGATTGTGCCGAGTGGCGCTAGCACCGGCGCCCACGAGGCCCACGAGCTACGCGACGGCGGCAGCCGTTACTTCGGCAAGGGCGTCACCCAAGCCGTCAACAACATCGAAGAGCGAATCGCCCCGGCCCTTTGCGGCCTCAGCGCCCTTGACCAGAGCGCCGTGGACGGTGCCATGGCCGAACTCGACGGCAGTGACAACAAGTCCAGCCTTGGTGCCAATGCCGTGTTGGCCGTGAGTCTGGCCACCGCTCGGGCAGCCGCCAACGGCGTCGGCCTGCCCCTCTACCGCTACCTAGGCGGCCCGCTGGCCAACCTGCTGCCGGTGCCGCTGATGAACGTGATCAACGGCGGCGCCCACGCCTCCAACAACATGGATTTCCAGGAATTCATGTTGGTGCCCCATGGCGCCAGTAGCTTCCGCGAAGCCCTGCGCATGGGCGCGGAGGTATTCCACACCCTCAAGGGTTTGCTGAGCAGCCAGGGCCTCTCAACCGCCGTTGGTGATGAGGGCGGCTTCGCTCCCGACCTAGCCAGCAATGACGCCGCCGGCGAACTGCTGGTGCAAGCAATCGAGAAGGCCGGCTATCGGCCCGGCGACCAGATCTCCCTAGCTCTGGATGTGGCCAGCACCGAGTTTTTCAAAGATGGCCGCTACAACTTCGGCGGAGGCAGCTATAGCAGCGCCGAGATGGTGGACCAGTTAGCCCAGCTGGCCAGCCGGTTCCCGATCGTTTCAATTGAAGACGGCATCGCCGAAGACGACTGGGATGGTTGGGCCCTACTCACCGAGCGCCTTGGCAAAACGGTGCAGCTGGTGGGCGACGACCTGTTTGTGACCAACACCGCCCGGCTACAGCGGGGCATCGATCTTGGTGTCGCCAATTCAATTCTGATCAAGGTGAATCAGATCGGCTCGCTCACCGAAACCCTGCAGGCGATCGATCTTGCCGGCCGGGCTGGCTACACCAGTGTCATCAGCCACCGCTCCGGCGAAACCGAAGACACCACCATCGCCGACCTCGCCGTGGCCACCCGCGCCGGCCAGATCAAAACCGGATCCCTCAGTCGCTCCGATCGGGTGGCTAAGTACAACCAGCTGCTACGCATCGAAGACGAGCTCGGCAGCCAGGCCATCTACGCGGGCGCTGAAGACCGGGGACCCCGGGGCAAGGCCTGAGCTCAACCCCCTCTTTGCTCAGCGAGAAGTGGGCAATTGATCAATCCGGCCATCGCGCTTAAGCCGGCCCTGCAGCTTGACCCAGCTGAGCCCCACAGGCAGGCTGGCCAGCAGGGGAATGATTACTAAGGCGGGCCGAGCACTGACCGCCAGCAGGGCCGCTGCAACTGCCAAACCAGCTAGCAGCATCGACTGACCCGCAGCCTGCTGGGCCAGGGCCAAGCGCCGGAGCAGGCGATCCGTTTCGCCGGCGCGAATCTGCACCTGCAGGTCGCCCTGCTCGATGCGCGCCAAGCTGTCGTCTAATCGTTTGGGAATACCCAAGGCGCGGCTGCCCACCTCTGCCGCCTGGCGCGAGATTTCGTTGAAGAGGTCGTTTGCACTGCCGCCAACGCCAGAACCACTGCCACCGCTTGAAGTCATTAGGGGAAGTAAGTAGGGGCGGGCAATCGCCACCAAACTAAAGCCGCTATCGAGGCTGCGGCCGACCCCCTCAAAGGTGGAGAGGGCCCGCATCACAAAGATCAGCTCTGGGGGCAACCTGAAGGGCTGTCCGTAAACCAGGTCGTATAAGTCGCCCGACAGGCGCTCAAGCACATTGGCGGAAAAGGGGGGCGTCAGCGCCTCTTCCAGCATCACCCGCACCAGGCGCCGCACCGGGCCAGGATCAACGCCAGGTGCAATCACACCAGCCTGCTGCAGCTCCTTGACCAAACCAGCTGCGTCTCGGCCAGCTGCGGCACGCACCATGCTGCCTAGGCGGCCCCGCAGGCGGCTGGAGAGCTGACCCATCATGCCGAAGTCGTAGTAGATGAGGGCCCCATCGGCGGCAACGGCCAGGTTGCCGGGGTGGGGATCGGCGTGGAAAAAGCCAAACCGCACCAGCTGCTGCAGGTAGCTGGCGGCGCCCTTTTCCGCTACGGCGGCGGGCACGATTCCAGCCTCGATCAGGGCCTGGCGATCGGTGATCTTGATGCCGGGCACATAGTCGAGGCAAAGCACCCGACGGGTACTCAATTCCCACACCACGGCTGGAATGCGGATGCCGGGATCGTCAAGAAACTGCTGGCGGAAGCGGGCCGCGTGCTCGGCCTCCAGCCGGAAGTCGAGCTCTCTGAGCAAAACCCGCCGGCACTCCTGGGCAATGCCGATCCAGTCGCGGCCGCGGCCCCAACGGGGATGGCGCTGCACCGCCGCAGCAACTTGTTGCATCACCTCAAGGTCGAGCCGGAAGGTGCGCTCCAAGCCAGGGCGCTGCACCTTGAGCACCACCTGACGGCCGCTGCGCAGGCTGGCGCGGTGCACCTGGGCCAGGCTGGCCGAACCCAGCGGCTCGCTCTCCAGGTCAATTATCTCGGCGCAGCGCTCACCCAACTCCTGCTCCAGCAGGTCTTGCACCACCGCAAAGGGGAAGGCGGGAACCCGGTCCTGCAGGGTGGCTAGCTCCTCCACCAGTTCAGCGGGCAGCACGTCGGGACGGGCCGAAAGCAATTGGCCCAGCTTGATAAAGGCTGAGCCAAGCCCCAGGAACGCCTGGGTGAGCCAGCGGGCCCGGCGCCGCTGACGGCTCCGCTGCCGCTCTGGGGTGACACCACCGACATAGCTCCAGGCCTGGCCGTCCCACCACAGACCGAGCAGCAGGGCCAGGGCCAACCACCAGATGCGCAGCGGCCTAAGCAGGATCACGAATCCTGGTCCAGTCGGCGAGCCATGGCCGCCACCCGGGCGCGCAGGGCATCGATTTGATCCTGAATATCCACAGACGGCGCCGTGATGGCTACCTCCGGCTCGTCGTCCCTCTCGATCCGGGCAGCTTCTGCTTCCACTTCGTCCCAGAAAAGCTGAAACTCCTGACGCAGCCGCTCCGGAGCGTCCTGGGCCAGCAGAGCCAGATTGGCGGCCGCATCAACGAGGCCGCTGCCTAAGCGAGCCCCCAAGCGCTGCAAGGCAGCTTGGACAAGCGATTGCGGCGCACTCATTGGGGCCTGGCAGCAGGTGTGGACTGTGGCAGATCAGCGCCAGGCAAATCTGGAGGCGGCGGGGCATCCAGGCTTGGCGCGTCAGCGGGGACAGCCTGGGCTTCCGGTTCAGCCGCGGGCGAGGGCAACTCCTGGGGCGGCTCAGCTTCGCTGGCGGCGGGAGCCGCTGTATCGGGTTGCTGCTCTAACTGCAAAAGATCCGCGTCACCGCGGATGTCCTGGCTTTCAGCGCCAAACCGCAGCCGCAGGCTCTCCAGCGAGGTGCCCGGGAAGGGCCGCACCTCAAAGCCCTGACCAAGGCGCACCAGGGAGGGCAGCTGCAGGGCAAGTAGCCGCTGGGTAACGCCATAACCGAGGCCAAAGCAAAATCCCACCAGCAATGGCACCTGCCAGCGGGGGCGTGGCTGGGATGGCGTTGCTGCTGAAACCGAAGCCACTTGAGCCATATGTGCCAAATCTAGGGGGAGGGGCTTTGCTGGGGGGAGTCCCCGCCTAAGAACAGATGGCCCTGATTCCCCGCTGGCGCTTCATGAGCGACGAGGCGAAGGCTTTGACAAAGCGCACCGCGGTGTCGTTGCTGGTGGTGTTGCTGGTGGCAGTTGTATTTCGAGCGCTGTTGCCATGGGCGCTGCTGGGGCTGGTTATTTGGTGGGTTTGGAGAGCGATCAACAAATAAACGCCAATAAAAAAGCGGACCCGTCCAGGACCGCTCGATGACCAAACCCAAATATATCACAATTTGTAACGGCCAGGGCGCAGCTCTGTCAGGCGGCCTGCTGGTCCTTAGTCCAGGCCCGCTCAAGGGAGCTCCTGAACTGCTCGGTGCCGGACGGGGCGCCGATTAGGTGCCTGCGGAACAGGCTGGTCAAGCGCCAAAACTTGATTCCTGCCGCGATCGCAAAAACCGCCCAGGGCACAAGCATCCATAGGGGGTTGCTCATCGCTGCTGCTCTCCTCGAACAAGACCTTTAGTCACTGTAGGAATTTCAACGGCGATGGGCTTCAGCATCAACACCCACGATGGCTGGGGCGTCGTGAAGGTCGGTGATTTCCAATCCCTGGAGGAAGCGCGGCGGGCTTTCACGGCTCTCTGCCAAGACCCCTGGTATCAGCAGGATGGGGGAATAAAAGGCCTGGAGTTGATACAGAGCACTGAAGGCGCAAAAAGCCAAAGACTCGATTGGTTTGCCTTCAGATAATTAGGTCGTGTAATCGGCGTTAATGCGGACATATTGAGCCGAAAGGTCGCAGCCCCAGGCGACACCTGTGCCGGCGCCATCGCCCACCACCAGGCGAATAATCACGGTGTCGCTCTGCAGATAGGTGCTGGCGGCGGCGCGATCGAAAGCCAGGGGCTGGCCAGCGGCCATCAGCTGGTGCTCGCCCAGCCACAGGGCCACCAGATCAGCAGCAAAGGGCACGCCGGCCCGGCCGGCGGCGGCCACGATCCGGCCCCAGTTGGGATCACGGCCATGCACGGCGCACTTCACCAGCGACGAGCCGCACACGGTGCGGGCAATGGCACGAGCGCCGGCGTCATCGGCGGCTCCCTGCGCCTGCACCTCGATCAGGCAGGTGGCGCCCTCGCCATCGCGGGCAATCGCCTTGGCCAGGTGTTGCGACACCGCCGTCAGGCCTGCTTCCAGCGCTTCGAAGTGCTCGTGGCTTAAGGGCTCCCCGGCTGCAAAGGCCAGGAACGTGTCATTGGTGCTGGTGTCGCCGTCCACCGTGATCGCATTGAAGGAGCGATCCACCGCCCGCCGCACCATCGCCTGCCACACCTCGGCGGGTACGCCCGCGTCACAGCTGAGATAGCCCAGCATCGTGGCCATATTTGGGTGGATCATTCCTGAGCCCTTGGCCATCCCGCCGATGCGCACGTTGCGGCCGCCCAGATCCGCCTCCAGAGCGATCTGCTTAGCCACCAGATCGGTGGTGAGGATGGCAGTAGCTGCCGCGGCCCCACCCTCGGCACTGAGGGCCGCCACCAAGGGATCAAGACCCGCCAGCAAGGTGCCCATCGGAATCGGCACGCCGATCACACCGGTGGAGCAGATCAGCACCTCTTCAGGCGCCAGACCCAACCGATCGGCGACGGCCTGGGTGGCCCGCAGGCTGTCGATCAGGCCCCGATCGCCGGTGCAGGCGTTGGCCTGGCCGGAATTGGTGAGCACCGCCCGGGCATGACCGCCGGAGGCCGCCAGGCGCTCGGAGCAGAGGTCCACGCAGGCGGCACGCACCACCGAGGTGGTGAAGGTGCCGGCGCACACGGCGCCCTCAGGCGCCAGCAGCAGGGAGAGGTCGGGCTTGCCGGAAGCCTTCAGACCCGCGGTGACAGCGGCGGATTGGAAGCCCCCCGGGGCGGTGATGCCACCGGGGATTGGGTGCCAGGGGTGGGTCACGGGCTGCAGCTGCTGCGAACCTGAGCATGGAATAGCGCCAAGCCCCTTCTCAAGCCATGGTTGCTGCACGCCGCATCGGACTGACCGGTGGCATCGCCAGCGGCAAGAGCAGCGTGGGCCGGCTGCTGGCGGCGCGGGGCCTGCCGCTGCTTGATGCGGATGTGTACGCCCGCGAAGCACTGGCGCCCGGCAGTCCCGGGGCCGGCGCGGTGCTGGAGCGCTACGGGGCTGGGGTCCGCTCGCCCGGCGGAGAGATCGATCGCGCCGCCCTGGGACAGATCGTGTTTGGCGATGGCGCCGAGCGCCGCTGGCTGGAGCAGCTGCTGCATCCAGTTGTGCGAGCGTGCTTTAAAACCAAGCTGCAGGAGCTGGCGGCGGAGCCGGTAGTGGTGCTGGTGGTGCCGCTGCTATTCGAAGCGGGACTGGAGACCCTCTGCAGCGAGGTGTGGCTGGTGGACTGCGACGAGACGCAGCAGCTGCAGCGATTGATGGCCAGAGATGGCCTGGGCGAGGCCGATGCCCGCGCCCGGATAGCCGCCCAGTGGCCGCTGGCGCGCAAGCGCCAGCTGGCTGATGTGGTGCTCAACAACCGGGGCGAGCCCGAGCAGCAAGCCGCCGAAGTGGAGCAGGCGCTCAGCCGTTGAGCTTCTGGATCAGAATCTGGTTGGCGAGCTTGGGGTCGGCCTTGCCACCGGTTTTTTTCATCAGCTGACCCACAAAGAAACCCTGCAACTTGGTTTTACCGCCGCGGAAGGCTTCCACCTCCTCGGGATGGGCGGCAAGCAGCTCCTCCACAATTGCCGTAATGGCAGCGGGGTCACTGATCATGCCAAGGCCGCGCTCCGCCACGATCGCCTTGGCAGAACCGCCCTGCTCAAGCAACTCGGGCAGAATCTCTTTAGCAATTTTGCCACTAATAATTCCGCCCTCAATTAGCTGCACCAGCTCAGCTAGCTGCTCGGGCTTAAGGGGCAACTCGGCAATAGCCAGCCTATTGGCATTTACATAGGCGGCAATATCGCCGGTGACCCAGTTGGCGATGCCCTTGGCATCAGCGCCGGCAGCCACCGCAGCCTCGAAATATTCGGCCATCGAGCGCTCATCGGTGAGCACTCGGGCGTCGTAGATCGACAGACCCAGCTGCTGGGCATAGCGATGCCGCTTAGCAGCGGGCAACTCGGGCAGCTCGGCGCGCCAGCCCTCCCGCTGGGCATCGCTCACCTCGATGGGGCCAAGGTCGGGATCGGGGAAGTAGCGGTAGTCGCTGGCGCCCTCCTTGCCGCGCATGCTCTTAGTGAGCTGTTTGGATTCATCCCAAAGGCGGGTTTCCTGCCGCACCGGCTCACCGGCTTCGTAGGCCTTGATCTGGCGCTGAATCTCGTAATCAATGGCCTTCTGTATAGCCGAGAAGGAGTTCATATTCTTGATCTCAACCTTGGTGCCGAAGGGGGCATCAGGGCCGCGCCGCACGGAGATATTTACATCGCAGCGCAAGGAACCCTCCTGCATGTTGCCGTCACTCACGCCCAGATAACGCATGATCCGGCGAATCTCCGAGGCGTATTCCGCCGCCTCGCGGCCGGTGCGCAAATCCGGTTTGCTGACAATCTCAGCCAGAGCTACTCCGGCGCGGTTGTAGTCCACCAAGGAGTGGGTGGAGCCGTCTAGGCGATCACTACCGGCGTGCACCAATTTGCCGGCGTCTTCTTCCATGTGAAGCCTTTCTATACCGATACGCTTCAGATAGGTTTCCTTGCCTTTTTCAGCCACTTCCACTTCAATCCAGCCATCTTCGGCGATTGGCTCATCAAATTGAGAGATCTGATAATTCTTGGGCAGGTCGGGATAAAAATATTGTTTGCGATCAAATTTACTGTGCGCAGCAATATGCAGGTTGAGGGCAAGGGCTGCCTTCACTGCATACTCGAGCACCTTTTGATTAAGCACTGGCAACGTGCCAGGCAGGCCACACACCACCGGGTCGATATGGGTGTTCGGGGCGTCGCCGAAGGCGGTGGAGGCGCTGGTGAAAATCTTGCTGGCGGTGCCCAGCTGCACATGGGTCTCAAGGCCAATCACCGCCTCCCAAGGGGCCTGCTGGGATGGGACTGGTGATGCTGGTGCTATTGCCGCGCCTGTCATGGCCTGTATCGATGCCTGAGCCGATCCTATGGGGAGGTACTGGACGCCGGCCTTACTGCGGCGAGGGGGCTCCGGGGCGGATAGCGATTTGCACTGGTTAGCTAAGCTAAAACTAAGTCCAGAGGTTTTTGCAGCCATGGCCTACCCGCCATTCCCCCCTGAGCCCACACCAAGCAACAGTCCCCAGCTGGTGAATGTGCATGAGGCCAAAACCCAGCTCTCCCGCCTGCTGCTCCAGGTGGAGCAGGGCAAGGAGATATGGATCGCCAGGGCAGGCAAGCCGGTAGCTCGCCTCAGCGCCTGGGTGCCCACCCCCAGCGCCGCCCACGCGCCGGGCGCCATGCGCCACGCCATTGCCATCGCATCCAACTTCGACGCACCGCTGCAATGAAACGCCTGCTGCTCGACACCCAGGTGCTGCTCTGGTGGCTGGCCGACGACCCGCGTCTGCCGGCCTGGGCCATTGCCGCCGTACAGGCACCGGGAGCAGAGGTTTTCGTGAGCCAGGTGAGCCTCTGGGAACTGGCCCTTAAGCAACGCCAAGGCCGGGTGCAGCTCGACCTGGCCCGCCTGGAGCAGGAGGTGACCCGTCAGCACTTCCACTGGCTGCCCCTGCGCAATGAGCACCTGCTGGCCCTGGCCGAGCTGGATAGCAGCGCCGCCCCCAGCGACCTCTTCGACCAGCTGCTGCTGGTGCAAAGCCGCCAGGAACCACTGCTGCTACTCACCGCTGACGCTGCCCTGCGCTCCTGCGGGGCCACGGTGCTGGGGCTGGAGCCAGCGGCGCCGGCCCAGCCATGACTGCAGCCAAGGGGCCAGCCATCACGGTGCTGGGGGGCGGCCTGATGGGCCTGGCCATGGCCCACCAGCTCGCCCGCCGCGGCGAGGCAGTGCGGGTGCTGAGCCGGCGCCGCAGCGAAGCCGCCGGATTTGTAGCCGCCGGGATGTTGGCGCCCCACGCCGAGGGGCTCACCGGCGACCTGCTCGCCCTAGGGCAGGCCAGCCTGCAGCGCATCCCCTCCTGGGTGGCCCAAATCGAAGCCGATAGCGGCCTGAGCTGCGGTCTGCGGCCCTGCGGCATCGTGGTGCCCTTCGCCACCTCAGCGGAGCGGGATGCCTATCCCACCGCCGCCTTCGGCCAGCGGCTCGATCGGCGCGGCCTGGAGCAGGAGATTCCCGGCATTGGCGAGCGCTGGCAGGCGGGCCTGCTGTTTGAACAGGACGGCCAGATCGACAACCGCCGCCGGCTGATGCGCGCCCTGGAGCGGGCCTGCGTGGAACTGGGGGTGACCTTTCAGGAGGGCAGCCAGGTGCTGGGCCTGGTCTGCGACTCGGCCGGCGCCCTTAGCGGGGTGCGTCTACGCAGCGCCGAAGGCGAGGAGCACCATCTCCCTGCCGAGCGGGCGGTGCTGGCCTGCGGTGCCTGGAGCGCCCAGCTACTGCCCCAGCTGCCGATCGCTCCGGTGAAGGGCCAGATGCTGTCGCTGCAGGGGCCGCGGCAGGCCTTGCGACGGGTGATTTTCGGGCCCGGCACCTACCTGGTGCCGAGGCAAGACGGCCTGCTGGTGGTGGGGGCCACCAGCGAACCCGAGGCCGGCTTCAGCGAAGGGCTCACCCCCGCTGGCCAGCGCCAGCTGCAGGAGGGGCTGGCCAGCCTGCTGCCGGAGGCGAGCGCCTGGCCGCCGATGGAGCGCTGGTGGGGTTTTCGGCCCCACACCCCAGACGAAGCTCCCCTGCTGGGAACCAGCCCCATCCCAGGCCTGTGGCTGGCTGCGGGGCACCACCGCAACGGCGTGCTGCTGGCCGCGATCACCGCCGAATTGGTGGCGGGATCGATCCTTGGCGACCTAGGAGCGGCAGAACAGAGCCAGCTGAATAAGTTCAGCTGGCGGCGATTTGAGCGGACCTGATCAACCCTCGACGCGCCACACCTGGTCGGCGGGGCTCCAATCGCTCAGCTCGGAGGGCTGGAACCACAGGCCGATTTCGAATTCAGCGGTTTCGGGGGCATCGGAGCCGTGAATCACGTTGCGGCCGATGTTGATAGCCAGATCGCCGCGGATCGTGCCGGGCTCGGCCTCGAGGGGCTTGGTGGCACCAATGAGCTTGCGGGCGCTGGCGATGACGCCATCGCCTTCCCACACCATCGCCACCACTGGGCCAGAGGTGATGAAGTCCACAAGGCCGGCAAAGAAGGGGCGCTCGCGGTGCACGCCGTAGTGACTTTCAGCCAGCTCGCGGCTGGGGGTGAGCTGCTTAAGGCCGACCAGCTTGAAGCCCTTGCGCTCGAAGCGGCCGAGGATTTCGCCGACCAGACCGCGCTGGACGCCGTCGGGCTTGATGGCAATGAAAGAGCGTTCGGCGGCCATGGAGAAGAAGTCAATCCGGCTCATCGTCTGCGGCGGCCCTGCCCATTGGCAAGCACAGTGGTGCAGTGATCACCGCCCCCCACCAGCCCCCTGCCGTGAGCGCGACGAGCCCCGACAACCGGAATTCAACCGACTGGAGCGCCGCCGCCGGCGCCGCCCTCTACGGGCTGGATCGCTGGGGTGACCCCTATTTCTCCGTGAGTGATCGCGGCCACGTGATGGTGCAACCCCGGGGCGACCGGGGCGGCTCCCTCGACCTGATGGAGCTGGTGCAGGAGCTGCAGGGCCGCGACCTAAGCCTGCCGCTGCTGATTCGCTTCGACGACATCCTCGAAGACCGGCTCGCACGACTGCACGGCGCCTTTGAACGGGCCATCGCCCAGTACGGCTACGCCGGCCGCTACCAGGGGGTGTTTCCGGTGAAGTGCAACCAGCAGCGCCATGTGGTGGAGGAGCTGGTGAGCAGTGGTCGGCGCTGGCACTTCGGCCTGGAGGCCGGCAGCAAGGCGGAGCTACTTATTGCTCTGTCGCTGATCGACGACCCCGAAGCCTTGCTGATCTGCAACGGCTACAAGGATCAGCGCTATATCGAGACCGCCATCCTGGCCAGGCGCCTGGGACGCCAACCGGTGGTAGTAGTCGAGCAGGCCGATGAGGTTGAGCGGATCATCAGCGCCAGTCACGAGCTGGGTGCGGCACCCCTGATCGGCATCCGGGCCAAGCTCTCGGCCCGCAGCACCGGCCGCTGGGGCAGCTCAGTGGGCGAACGGGCAAAGTTTGGCTTGGGCATCCCCGAGCTGCTGGCCACGGTGGAGGCTCTGCGGGCCGCCGATCTGCTGGGCGAGCTGCGCCTGCTGCACTTCCACGTGGGCAGCCAGATCAACGACATCGCCGTGCTCAAGGACGCCCTGCAGGAGGCCGGCCAGATCTACGGGGAGCTCACCAAATTGGGGGCGCCCATGGGCTACCTGGATGTGGGCGGCGGCCTGGGCATCGACTACGACGGCAGCCGCACCGCCAGCTCCGCCTCCACCAACTACTCGCTGCAGAACTACGCCAACGACGTGGTGGCAACGGTGAAGGAGTGCTGCGAACCCCACGGCATCCCCGTGCCCACCCTGGTGAGCGAAAGCGGCCGAGCCTTGGCTAGCCACTTCTCAGTGCTGGTGTTCGACGTACTCGGCGCCGGCAGCCTGCCCGGTGCCGTGCCCACACCCCTAGAGAGCGAAGCCCTAATCCTGCGCAACCTGCGCGACACCTACGCCGCCATCACAGCCCCTGAGGCCAGCGTGGAAGCCCTGCAGGAGGCCTGGAACGACGCCCTCAAGTTCAAGCACGACGCCTTGGCCACCTTCCGCCTCGGCTACCTGAGCCTGCCGGAGCGGGGCCTGGCCGAGCAGCTCACCTGGGCCTGCTGCCAGGCCATCGCCGAGCGGATCAAAGGGCTGCCAGCGGCCACGGTGATCCCCGAAGAGCTACGGGCCCTGCCAGCAGCCCTGGCCTCCACCTACTACGCCAACCTCTCGGTGTTTCGCTCGGCCCCCGACACCTGGGCGATCGACCAGCTGTTTCCGGTGCTGCCAATTCACCGCCTCGACGAAAAACCAGAAGCGCTGGGCAGCTTCGCCGACCTCACCTGCGATTCCGACGGCAAAATCGCCCGCTTCATCGATCCGGCCAGGAGCTCCGGGCAAGGCCAGGAGAAACCGTTGCTGGAGCTGCACAACCTGCGTCCAGGGGAGCCCTACTGGATCGGCCTGTTCCTAGGCGGCGCCTACCAGGAGGTGATGGGCAACCTGCACAACCTGTTCGGCAGCACCAACGCCGTGCACATCCGCCTCAAGGCCAACGGCGGCTACCAGCTCGATCACGTGGTGCGCGGCGACACTAATGCCGAGGTGCTGGAGGTGATGGAGCACAACCCGGAGCTGCTGCTGGAGCGGCTGCGGGTGGCCAGCGAGGCAGCCATCGGCCAAGGCTCTCTGGGCATCAGCGACGCCCGCCGGCTGATGGCCCACCTGGAAACGAGCCTGCGCCAGACCACCTATCTACAGGGCTGAGGATTCAGCGAGCGCAGAAGCGCACCTGCAAGCTGAGGCGCTCCATCGGACCGGGCAGCTCAGCTGGATCAAAGGGTGGAACGGCCGCATCAGCCATGGCCAGGGCCCGCATAGCCACCGGCCTGCCCCCTCCTTCAAGCTGCACCTCCAGGGGCTGCAGTCCCCGCAGGCCGATTGCAGCAGCGACGTCCTGGGCCTGCCGCAAGGCGTCCTGGTAGGCGGCTCTCAGCAACTGCCGCCTGGCGGCCTGATCACCCGCCGCATCCGCCTCGGTGGCCACGGGCGACAGGCGAACCCCCGGCAGCCCGCCCACCTGACGCACCAGTGGCTGCAGCTGGGTAGGCACCAGCTGGCCAGACACCTGCAGGCTGGCCTGCACCGCCCCAGCTTTGTCACGGCTAGCGGGCCGCTGCCAGGTGGAAGGGGAGGTGACCTCCAGACCAACCACCTGCAGGGTTTTGAGCTGGGTGCGCACCTCGGCCAGTCGTCGCTGCAGGCTGGCCAGGGCCGCATCAGTGCTGGTCTCCTCCGCTTCCAGGGTCAGGGAAAAACGCAGGCGCTGGGTGGGTCGCTTCAGCTCGGCGCTGCCGCGAGCCTCAACCAGGGTGCCCGTGCAAGCGAGCTGCACCTGGGACTGGGCCAACCCAGCAGCGGGTAGCAAGGGCAACAGCAGCGGCAACAACCGGAGCAGATTCCAAGTCATCGGGCCTAGGTACTTTCTGGCAACAGCTTGGCTGAGGCAGGTCTCAAGCGAGCGCAGCCCGCAGCTGCGCCTTGGCCTGCTCCAGGGCCCCATCCAGGGCTGCACCATCCCGACCGCCCGCTTGGGCCAAATTGGGCCGGCCGCCGCCGCCGCCGCCACAGGCCTTGGCCACCGCGCCGATGAAGGCACCAGCCTTGGGACCGGCCGCGATCACCGTCTGGCCAAAGGCCGCCACCAGAATCACCTTGGCCAGATCGGCCGGATCGGGCAGCCCGCCCAACACCACGGCAGCGCCAGCGCCGAGCTGATCGGCCAGGCCCTGGGCCGCGCTCTGCAGGCCGGCACCCTCGACGCCATCAAGGCGGGCCACCAGCAGCTGGAACTCCCCGAGAGCCTGGGCCTGGCCCGCCAGCGCTGAAGCCTTGGCCAGCGCCAACTCGCCGCGGGCCGCCGCCAACGCCTTGCCGCTGGCCTTGAGCTCATCGGCCAGAGCCGCCACCCTCTCGACGATCTCGCCGGGCTGGGCCTTGAAGCGCTCGCCCAGCTGCTTCACAACCGCATCGCGCTCATTGAGGTAGGCCAGCACCGCCGGGCCTGCCACCGCCTCGATGCGGCGGATACCGGCAGCCACACCGCCCTCGCTCACGATCTTGAACAGACCGATCTCGGCGGTGTTGGCCACGTGGGTGCCGCCGCAGAGCTCCATCGACACGCCGGGCACATCCACCACCCGCACCACATCGGCGTACTTCTCGCCAAACATCGCCACGGCTCCAGCGGCCTTGGCGGCCTCGATCGCCATCTCTTGCACTTCCAGGCGGTGAGCGTCGCTGATCCAGCCGTTGATCAGGGCCTCGATCTGCTCCAGCTCAGCCGGCGCCACGGCCCGGGGGCAGTGGAAATCAAAGCGCAGCCGATCAAAGGTCACCAGCGAGCCGGCCTGGCCGATACCGGGATCCACCACCTGCTTAAGCGCCGCCTGCAGCAGGTGGGTGGCCGTATGGTTGGCCTGGGCGCGGCGGCGGCAGGCCCGGTCCACCTGGGCATTCACCAGCTCGCCAATGGCCAGGCTGCCGCGCTCGATGCGGCCGCTGTGCACAAACACTGAGCGGTTGCGGCTAACGCCATCAATCGCCACGATCACCCCGGCTCCATCGGCCCCCTGGCCGCAGAGCACGCCCCGATCGCCCACCTGGCCGCCACCTTCGCCATAGAAGGGGGTGGAGTCGAGCACCAGTTGCACTGCATCCCCCGCCACGGCACGCTCCGCCGGCTCACCGTTCACCACCAGGGCCAGCACGCAGCTGGGGTGCTCCAGGGCCTCGTAGCCCTTGAAGGCGGTGGCGGCCGCAGCGGCTGTCACCTGATCAATCGCCCCCTGCAGGGTGAGGTCGATGCTCACCGCCGCGGCCTTGGCCCGTTGGCGCTGGGCCTCCATCGCCGCCTCAAAACCGGCCAGGTCCACCGTGAGCCCCTGCTCCTCAGCGATCTCCTCGGTGAGCTCCAGCGGGAAGCCGTAGGTGTCGTAGAGCTCGAAGGCCTGCTCGCCGCTGATCTGGGTTGGCTTCGCTGCCAGCACCTCAGCCAGTAGCTTCTCGCCCCGCTCCAGGGTTTCCAGGAAGCGGGCCTCCTCGCGGGCGAGCTCGGCCAGGATCACCTCACGGCGCTCCAGCAGCTGGGGGTAGGCGACCTGCATCAAGGCGATCGACGCCTCACCCATCACCGTCAGGAAAGGCTTGTCGATGCCGAGGAGTCGTCCGTGGCGCACGACGCGGCGCAGGAGGCGCCTGAGGATGTAGCCGCGGCCCAGGTTGGAGGCCGTCACGCCATCGCAGATCAGCTGGGTGATGGCACGGCTGTGGTCGCCGATCACCTTGAGCGATGTCTGGCCCTTGGCGTCGAGGCCGCGGTAGTCGACCCCAGCTAGGCCCGCCGCCGTTTCAATCAGCGGGTAGATCAGATCGGTTTCGTAGTTGTTCGGCACCGCCTGCAGAATCTGGGCCATGCGCTCAAGCCCCAAGCCCGTATCGATGTTGCGGTTGGCCAGCGGCGTGAGGATGCCCTCCGCGTCGCGGTTGTACTGCATAAACACCAAGTTGTAGAACTCGATAAAGCGCGAGTCGTCTTCCAGGTCGATGCCGTCGTCGCCGAGTTCGGGCTTGAAGTCGTAGTAGATCTCCGAGCAGGGGCCGCAGGGGCCGGTAGGGCCTGAGGCCCAGAAGTTGTCGGCCTCATCCATGCGAATGATGCGCTTGGGGTTCACCCCCACCACGTCGCGCCAGATAGCGCCTGCCTCATCGTCTTCGCGGAAGACGCTCACCACCAGATTCTGCGGCGAAAGCCCGAATACCCCGGTGCTCAGCTCCCAGGCCCACTGGATCGCCTGCTCCTTGAAATAGTCGCCGAAGGAAAAGTTGCCGAGCATCTCAAAAAACGTGTGATGCCGCGCCGTGCGGCCCACGTTTTCGATGTCGTTGGTGCGGATGCACTTCTGGGAGCTGGTGGCCCTCGGCGCCGGCCGTGGCTGCTGACCCAGAAACACCGGCTTGAACGGCAGCATGCCGGCAATGGTGAGCAGCACCGTCGGGTCGTCCGGGATCAGCGAGGCGCTCGCCATCGGCTTGTGGCCCCGCTGCTCGTAAAAGTCGAGGAAGGCGGCGCGAATCTCAGCACCGGTGCGAGGACAACCGGTATGTGCTGTGACGGCCATGGCGAAGCATTACAACCCTTAGCAGGCCATGATCGCCCAGCAAAGGACCTCACCCGACCCCCGTGTCTGTGGCCGAAAGCGAGCCCCGCGACCAGCTGAGGTTGCAATCGATCGGTTGGGCCCTGGCCGCCGGTGCCGTCGCGGGCCTGCCAGAGCTGGTGGCAGCAGGGCTGGATCCGGCCCTGCGCTCGGCGGGCTGCGGCTTTTTCTATGGCCTGCTGGCCTTTCACCTGCAACGAGTCGACCCCGACGACAGCCACCTACAGGCGGGGTTGGTGGGTGCGGTGTGTGGAATTCGCAGCCTCGGCAGTCCCCTAGAGCTGACATCGGGCCTACCAGCTGTGATGATGGCGCTGATCCGCGGGTGGCTGCCGCTCTGGCTGCCGCTGATCGGCAGCGCTTTGGTGCTGCATTCAGCGCAGCGCTTGGCACCACGCCTCCTGCCCGCCCGACGGCCGTAAGGCCGGGTTCATGAGCCTGCTGCACGCCACCTGGCTGTTTCCCCCCGAGGGTTCGGGCGGCCGCCTATTCCTGTGGGCCGACACCTGGCGGGTGGCGACCCCTGCCGTGCCAAAGCTGGAGGCCCCAGAGCACCCACTGGCCCTCAACGAAGACGACCTGGCCACCTGGCTCGACGACAACGGGCTGTGGTCGGAGGCCCTGCGCCCAGCCCGGGCCACCCTGACCCTGCCCAGCCGTAACCAGGCCGCCAAGGGCCGCCGCACCAGTGCCAGCACCTGGAGCGGCCTGCCCCTGCAGGCCGGCGAACCGATTCCCAAACAGCTCGAATGGTGGCCCTGGCAGGTGGAGGGCTGGGCCCTCGATGCTGCCAACGCGGGCGAATGGCTCAGCCAGATACCCCTGGCTGGTGAGCACCCGGAGATGGCCGACGAGCTGCGCTGGTGGAGTCACCTACAGCGCTGGGCCCTGAGCCTGATCGCCCGCGGCCGCTGGCTGCCCCAGATCGCCGAGGGCAAGGCCCGCTGGCTGCCCCTGCTCAACCGCGAAGACGACCGCCGCCGCCTCGAAGACCTGGCCAGCGGCCTGCCCCAGGTGGCCACCTGCGCCCTGGCCGCCGGCCCCAGCGGCGACCCCTCCCTGGCCTGCCGCCGCCCCGGCAGCGGGCGCCTGCGGGTGGCCAGCCTGCTGGAAGCCCTGCTCGATGGCCAGCTGCGGGTGGGCTTCAGTGCCAGCGCAGGCGGGCTCGATCCCTTGCTGGCGGCCTGGCAGAAGGCCCTGGGCAAAGGCGATGGCAGCCTCAGCCTGGGCGAGGAGGAGCTGGAGCGGCTCAGCATCGCCACCCACCACTGGCGCGAAGGGGTGGCGGGCAAGGTGGAGCCAGCCCGCACCTGCCTGGAGCTGTTCACCCCCGCCGAGGGCGAGGAGCTGTGGGAGCTGCGCTTCGGGCTGCAGGCGGAAGCCGACCCGAGCCTGCGGGTGCCAGCCGCCGCCGTCTGGGCCGCCGGCGATCGGGGCCTGCAGATGGGCGAAGTGGCTGTGCCCCAACCGAGCGAGCTGCTGCTTGAGGGCATGGGCCGGGCCCTGACGGTGTTTGAACCGATCGTGCGGGGGCTGGATTCGGCCACCCCGGAAACGATGCAGCTCACGCCAGCCGAGGCGTTTGTGCTGGTGCGCACCGGCGCCCACCAGCTGCGCGATGTGGGCGTGGGTGTGGTGCTGCCGGCCAGCCTCGCAGGGGGCCTGGCCAGCCGGTTGGGCCTGTCGATCAAGGCCGAGCTGCCTGAGAAATCGCGCGGCTTCACCTTGGGCGAAACACTCACCTGGGAATGGGAATTCATGATCGGCGGCGTCACCCTGACCCTGCGGGACCTGGATCGCCTGGAGACCAAACGGAGCCCACTGGTGCAGCACAAGGGGGCCTGGATCGAGCTGCGGCCCCTCGATCTCAAGAACGCCAAGAAATTCAGCGGCGCCGATCCGGGCCTGAGCCTCGACGACGCCCTACGGCTCACCGCCAGCGAAGGCGACACCTTCCACCGGCTACCGGTGCACCACTTCGATGCCGGCCCCCGGCTGCAGGCCGTGCTGGAGCAATACCACCAGCAGAAGGCCCCCGACCCCCTGCCCGCCCCACCTGGCTTCTCCGGCCAGCTGCGGCCCTATCAGGAGCGGGGCCTGGGCTGGCTGGCCTTCCTGCACCGTTTCGACCAAGGCGCCTGCCTAGCCGACGACATGGGCCTGGGCAAAACGATCCAGCTGCTGGCCTTCCTGCAGCACCTCAAGGCCGAAGACGAACTCAAACGACCGGTGCTGCTGGTGGCGCCCACCTCGGTGCTCACCAACTGGAAGCGCGAAGCCCACGGCTTCACCCCCGAACTGGGCGTGAGGGAGCACTACGGCCCGCGGCGACCGAGCAGCCCCGAGGCTCTCAAAAAAGCCCTTAAGGGCGTGGATCTGGTGCTCACCAGCTACGGCCTGCTGCAGCGTGACAGCGAGCTGCTCGAAAGCATCGACTGGCAGGGGGTGGTGATCGACGAAGCCCAGGCGATCAAAAACCACACCGCCAAACAAAGCCAAGCGGCCCGGGACCTGGCCCGCCCCAGCCGCGGCGGCAAAGGTGGCAGCCGCTTCCGGATTGCCCTCACCGGCACGCCGGTGGAAAACCGCGTCAGCGAGCTGTGGGCGCTGATGGATTTCCTCAACCCCAAGGTGCTCGGCGATGAGCCCTTCTTCCGCCAGCGCTACCGGTTGCCGATCGAGCGGTACGGCGACATGTCGTCGCTGCGGGATCTCAAAAGCCGGGTGGGGCCGTTCATCCTGCGGCGCCTCAAAACCGACAAGTCGATCATTTCCGACCTGCCGGAGAAGGTGGAGCTCAATGAATGGGTGGGCCTGGCTCCCGAGCAGAAGAAGCTCTACAACAAGACAGTCGACGAAAGCCTCGATGCCATCGCCCGGGCACCGCTGGGCCAGAAGCACGGCCAGGTGCTGGCCCTGCTCACCAAGCTCAAGCAGATCTGCAACCACCCGGCCCTGGCCCTGAAGGAAAACGCCGAGGCCGTGCTGGCCAGCGGCAACGGCAGCTTCAGCAGCCGCAGCGGCAAGCTGCAGCGGCTCGAGGAGATCCTCGAGGAGGTAATCGAAGCGGGCGACCGGGCGTTGCTGTTCACCCAGTTCGCCGAATGGGGGCTACTGCTCAAGGCCCACCTGGAGCGCAAATGGCGCCAGGAGGTGCCGTTCCTCTACGGCAGCACCAGCAAAACCGAGCGCCAGGCGATGGTCGATCGCTTCCAGGACGACCCCCGCGGCCCCCAGCTGTTTTTGCTGTCGCTCAAGGCCGGTGGTGTGGGCCTCAACCTCACCCGCGCCAGCCACGTCTTCCACATCGACCGCTGGTGGAACCCGGCCGTGGAAAACCAGGCCACCGACCGGGCCTACCGGATCGGCCAACAAAACCGGGTTTTGGTGCACAAGTTCATCACCAGCGGCTCGGTGGAAGAAAAAATCGACCGCATGATCAAGGAGAAGTCAAAAATGGCTGAAGAAATCGTCGGCTCCGGTGAAGACTGGCTCGGCGGCTTTGATGTGGGCCAACTCAAAGATCTAGTGGCCCTGAGCGAAGAGGATTAACGCCATGACCCTCACCCCCACCACCTACGCCAGCGCCATCAACACCCAGCTCGGCGACCAGGGCCTGGCCCAGCAGCCCTGGTGGGTGGAGCAGTGGATGGAGCTGATCAACTCCTACCGCTTCAAAAAGCGCCTGGAGCGCGCCTGGGAGTATGCCCGCAGCGGCAATGTCACCTCGATCCGCTTTGAGGGGCGGCGAGTGCATGCCCGGGTGCAGGGCACCGACGAGGAGCCCTACAAGGTGAAGCTCTGGCTCGACGTGCTCCAGGACGACGACTGGAACTACGTGCTCGACGCCCTCACCCAGAAGGCGCGCTGGTCGGCCCAGCTGCTGGCCGGCGTCATGCCCCAGGACATAGAGCGCGCCTTCGCGGCCAGCGGCAAGCGCCTGTTTCCGTTCAAGTTGCAGGAGGTGCGCAGCGAGTGCAGCTGCCCCGATAAGGCCAACCCCTGCAAGCACGTCAGCGCCGTTTACTACCTGATGGGCGATCGCTTCAGCGAAGACCCCTTCGTGTTGTTCCAGCTGCGCGGCCGCACCCGGGCCCAGCTGCTGGCCGACCTGGCCAAGCGGCGGCGCAAGGCGCTGGCAAAACAGGCCAGACAGGCTGCAGCCAAACAGGGCTCCCATCCGGTCGCCGCAGTGGCGCTGCAGCCGGTGCATCCAGCCATCAAGGACCCAAACCGCTGGTGGCGCTATGGCGCAGCCCTCGATTCGGATCTGGTGGTGATCACACCAGCCCTGGAGGGCGACACCGGCCTCGATGCCGCCGGTCCCCTGCCCCTGGCAGAAGAACCCCGCTTCCCCGAGGCCAATCTCCACTTCCTGGAGCACCTCAAGGCCCACGGCCAGCAGCTGGCGGCCCTGGCCATGGCCAAGGCCATGGGCCCGGCCAACGGTGATGACAGCTGAGCTCCCCAGCCCGCCCCCCTGGCTAACGCCGGCGGCCCAAAGCCTGGCCCTGTGCCTGCTCAGCAATTACCAGCGCGCCTTCGGCACCCCCCTGATCGCCGGCCTAGCCGCCGACGCCTCGCCCCTGCTGGTAGCCCAGGAGCTGTTTGCCGCCGAGCTGGTGCTGCTGGCCCATGACGGCGCCGATCCCAGCAGCGAGCCAGGGCCAAGGCTGATCTATGCCAACCGGGCGGCCCTGCGCCTGTGGCAGCGCCCCTGGCCCGAGATGGTGGGCATGCCGTCGCGGCTCACCGCCGAGCTAGCCGAGCGGGCCAGCCGCCGCCAGGCGTTGGTGGCAGCCCAAGCCAAAGAAGCGATCTCGGGCTACCGGGGCATCCGCATCGACAGCCGCGGCCGCCGCTTTGCCATCGAAGCCGCCCGCCTCTGGACCCTGCGCAACGGCAGCGGTCAGCCCTGCGGCCAAGCCGCCCGCTTCAGCCGCTGGTGGCTGTTCTGAAGGCATACCTGTTGTGATCGCCACCATCCCAGCGCCGCCGCCCCAACTGCCCGCCGAGCTGAGGCCCCTGCTCACAACCCTGCAGCAGCGGGGTTTTCAGGTGCGGCTGGCCCCGCCGCCAGTGCCCGGCAGCTACGGGCTGTTCCAAGCCAAAACGCGCACCCTCTGGATCGCGCCGGTGGCCTTCGATCTAGGCATCGGCCGGCAGGTTTTTCTGCATGAGGCCATTCACGCAGCCCAGAGCTGTCCCACCGGCGTGCTCCAGCCCTTGGGCTGGAGCGTGCGGCTCAACCCGGTGGTGGAGCAGGAGATCAGCGGCATCCTCACCACCCGCTACCACCACGGCAACCGGCAACTGGAGCGGGAAGCCTTCAGCGTGCAGGGCCATCCCGACGCCATCGGCCGGGTGATCGCCGCCTTAAAGCAGCGCTGCCGGTTGCCCCTACCTGCCAGTGGTGCCAACCGAACGGGGCCGTAAGGGCCGAACCAAAACGGGCGGTCTGCCCCCTGCCATCGCCCGGCTGGCCGCAGCACATTGGCTGTGTCCCGGAGAACATCCGATGCTCACCCTGCACCAACATCCCTTCGAGTTACTCGAGCAACAACTGCGCGCTGCCGAGCGTCCCGCCGCCGAGCGAGTGCCGGCCGCCGAGGTGCACGAAACCGACGACGCCTACGTAATCGCCCTGGAGCTTCCCGGTGTCGATAAAACCTCGATCGACGTCAAGGCCACCGACCGCAGCCTGGTGATCAACGCCGAGCGCCGCCAGCCGAGCCCCGATGGCTCTTCCCCGGTCGCCAAACAGGCCTCCTTGATCAGCGAATTCCGCTACGGCACCTGGAGCCGCAGCTTCCGCTTTCCCGGTGGCATCAACCGTGAAAGCCTGCAAGCCCACTACCGCGACGGCCTGCTCACCGTGACGGCACCTAAGGCCCAGAACCTCACCACCGTGCAGGTGCAGGTGGAGGGCTGATCAGGGCCGAGCGGACACGAGAGAAGAGACCCCTCCCAGGCCCGGCCCACCCGCCGGGCCTTTTTTGTGGGCGGGCTTCCTAAAGTTGGGCAAATTGCGGATCGATCCATGGTTGGTGCCGTCGCAACCGCAGCCCGGCTGAGCCTGCAATGCGAGCCGATCGGACCGGACACCACCACGATCCGCTCGCTCGACTGGGACCGCAGCCGCTTCGATATTGAGTTTGGCCTGCGCAACGGCACCACCTACAACAGCTTCCTGGTGCGGGGCGAGCGCACAGCCCTGATCGACACCAGCCACCTCAAGTTTGAGGACACCTGGCTGCCGCTGCTACAGGAGCAGATCGACCCCAAAGCAATCGATCACCTGATCGTTTCCCACACCGAGCCCGACCACTCGGGACTGATTGGCCACCTGCTCGACCTCAACCCCGAGATCGAGATCGTGGGCTCCAAGGTGGCGATCCAGTTTCTTGAGAATCAGGTGCACCGGCCCTTCAAAAGCCGGGCGGTAAAAAGCGGCGAAGAGCTCGATCTGGGCACCAACCCCACCAGTGGCGTGGCCCACCGCTTTGAGTTTCTCAGCGCTCCAAACCTGCACTGGCCCGACACGATCTTTTCCTTCGACCACGGCACCGGCATCCTCTACACCTGCGATGCCTTCGGCCTGCACTACTGCTCCAAGGAGCTGTTCGACAGCGATCCCGGCGCCATAGCCCCCGATTTTCGCTTCTATTACGACTGCCTGATGGGCCCCAACGCCCGCAGCGTGCTGCAGGCCTTGAAGCGCATGGATGGCCTGCCCGAGATCAGCACAGTGGCTGTGGGCCATGGGCCCCTGCTGCGCCACCACCTCGGCCTGTGGTTGGGCGACTACCGCGAGTGGAGTTCTGAGCGCAGCAGCGGCGAGGACTATGCGGCGGTTTGCTATCTAAGCCAATACGGCTTCTGTGACCGGCTCAGCCAGGCGATTGCCCGCGGCATCGGCAAGGCCGGCGCCGCAGTGCAGCTGGTGGATCTGCGCGCCACCGACGCCCAGGAGCTCAGTGCCCTGATCGGTGAAGCCAGCGCCGTGGTGGTACCCACCTGGCCAGCCCGGCCCGATGCCGAGCTGCAAGCTTCGATCGGCACATTGTTAGCGGCCCTCAAACCGAAGCAGTGGGTGGGCAGCTACGACGCCTTCGGCGGCGACGACGAGCCGATCGACACCGTGGCCAGCCAGCTGCGCAGCCTCGGCCAGAAGACCGCCTTTGAACCGCTGCGGGTGCGCCAGGTGCCCGGCGGCAACGACTATCAGCGCTGCGAGGAAGCCGGCACCGACCTAGGCCAGCTGCTCACCAAGGAGAAGACAATCGCCGCGATGAAGTCTCTCGATGCCGATCTCGACAAGGCCCTGGGGCGCCTATCCGGGGGGTTGTATGTGGTGACGGCGCGGCAGGAGACACCGGAGGGCACGCGCAGCTCAGCGATGGTGGCCAGCTGGGTGAGCCAGGCAAGTTTCGAGCCCCCCGGCCTCACGGTGGCGGTAGCCAAAGACCGGGCCATCGAGGCGCTGCTGCAGGTGGACGATCGCTTCGTGCTCAACATCCTGCGGGAGGACAACCACCAGGAGCTGCTGCGCCATTTCCTCAAGCGCTTCCCGCCGGGCGCCGACCGCTTCGCCGGGGTAAGCACCCTCGAGGGCGCCGCCACGGGCGGCCCGGTGCTCGGTGATGCCCTGGCCTATCTGGGCTGCCGCGTGGTGCAACGCCTCGAAGGCCCCGACCACTGGATCATCTACGCCGAGGTGGAGCAGGGGAACGTGGCCGACACCGAAGCCAGCACCGCCGTGCACCACCGCAAAGTGGGGAACCACTACTGATGGGCAGCCCTGCCGAGCCCGGCCCCAGCAGACGCGTCATCCAGCTCCCCATCGAGCCGGGGCTGATCTGCCTCAAGGGGCTGAGCCCCACCCGGCTGCGCTTCGAGGTGGAATACGGCCTGGAGCGCGGCACCACCGCCAACAGCTTCCTGTTCCAGGAGGTGCCCCTGCTGGTCCATCCCCCCGGGGCCTCCTTTGCCGAGCCCTTCCTGGCGGAGCTGGCGAAGCTGGTGCCGGCCGAGGCCCCCTTGAAGGTGGTGGTGGGTCACGTCAACCCCAATCGGGTAGCCCTGTTGCACCAACTGGCGGCCCGCTGGCCCAACCTGCTGCTGGTGAGCTCCAACGCCGGCGCCAAGCTGCTCGCAGAGCTTTGGAACCTGCAGAAACCGGTCGCCCCCGGCAGCGAGACAACCCCCAAGCCGATCCCAGCGCTGCCTCGGATCGATGTGGTGAAGCAGGAGGCCAGCCGCAACCTCGTCGACGGCCACGTGCTGCGCCTGATTCCCACCCCCACCCCCCGCTGGCCCGGGGCGCTGATGGCCTTCGAGGAGACCAGCGGCCTGCTGATGAGTGGCAAGTTTTTCGCGGCCCACCTCTGCAGCGAGAGCTTCGCTGAGGCCAACCGCAGCAGCAGTGAGGAAGACCGCCGCTACTTCTACGACTGCCTTATGGCACCGATGGCGCGCCAGGTGGAGTCGGTGGTGGAGCGGCTCGAAGCCCTCGACATCCGCACCATTGCCCCCGGCCACGGTCCGGCGATCAGCGAGAGCTGGCGCAGCCTTCTCAACGACTACCACCGCTGGGGCGCAACCCAGGAGCGGGCGCGCCTATCGGTGGCACTGCTGTTTGCCAGCGCCTACGGCAACACGGCCGCCATCGCCGATGCCCTCGCCCAGGGGGTCGCCCGCACCGGCGTGCGGGTGGAGAGCATCAACTGCGAGTTCACGCCACCTGAGCAGCTGCTGGCGGCGATCCGCAGCTGCGATGCGATCTTGATCGGCTCTCCCACCCTCGGCGGCCATGCCCCCACACCGATCGTGTCAGCCCTGGGCACGGTGCTAGCCGAGGGCGACCGCAGCAAGCCGGTTGGGGTCTTTGGCAGCTTTGGCTGGAGCGGTGAAGCCCTGGATCTGCTGGAGAGCAAGCTGCGCGATGGCGGCTTCCACTTCGCCTTTGAACCGATCAAGGTGAAGTTCAGCCCCGATGCGGCCAGCCTCAAAGCCATCGAGGAAACCGGCACCGCCCTTGGCCGCCAACTGCAGAGCGAACAGCGCAAGGCGCAGCGCCGAACCGCCAGTGGCGGACTCAGCGAGAGCCGCAGCAATCCAGCAGTGCAGGCCCTGGGCCGGGTGGTGGGCTCCCTTTGCGTACTCACCACCAGCAAAGGGGAGGGCGGCAACCGCCTCAGCAGCGCCATGGTGGCCAGCTGGGTGAGCCAGGCCAGCTTCTCACCGCCTGGCTTCACTGTGGCCGTAGCGAAAGACCGGGCGGTGGAGGCCCTGCTGCACGTCGGCGATCGCTTTGCTCTCAACGTGCTGGCCGCAGGGCGTGAAAACGGTCCGATGAAGCAGTTTTTGCAGCCGTTTGCCCCAGGCGCCGACCGCTTCGCCGGCCTGGAGCTGGAGCACAGCCCCAGCGGCCAACCGCTTCTACCGGAGGCCCTGGCCTGGCTGGAAGCCACGGTGCAGCAGCGCATGGAATGCGGCGACCACTGGCTGCTGTATGCCCAGGTGAGCCAGGGCGGCGTGCTCGACGCCAGCGCCACCACGGCCGTGCACCAGCGCCGCAGCGGCGCCAACTACTGAGAGCCGCGGAGCCACGCCAGGGCGACTAACTCATAGTCGTTTCGACTTCGGGCAAGCTAAACTCTCCGTCAGTCGCAACACCTGCCAAGCCATGGATATCGCCAAGCCCAACACCAAGGCCAATCTCGAAGCCGCTTTTGGCGGCGAGAGCATGGCCAATCGCAAATACCTATTTTTCGCGGAGGTGGCCAAGCAGGTCGGCAACCCCGAGCTGGCCAAGCTGTTTCGCGACACCGCCGCCCAGGAAACCGAGCACGCCTTCGCCCACTTCCGGCTGCTCCATCCCGAACTCGTCATCGACGATCCCGCCAACCTCTCCGGCGAGCAGAAGCAGGCCCTGCTCAGCCGCTGCCTGGAGCTGGCGATCGAGGGCGAAACCTACGAATACACGACCATGTATCCGGAGTTTGCCGCCCAGGCCCGCACCGATCGCGATGGCGAAGCCGCAGCTGAATTCCAGGAGCAGATCGACGAATCACAGCAGCACGCCGGCATCTTTCGCACCGCCGCCAAAAACTTCGGCCTGCTGACGCCGATCGAGCAGGACCACGCCGAGCGCTACGGCATCGCCCTCGAAGCCCTGCAGGGCAAGGGGGTGGCAGGAGAGGCAGATGAGCCCGTAGCGGGCAAGTGGATCTGCAAACTGTGCTCGATGATTTACGACCCCACAGCAGGCGACCCCGATTCCGGCATCGCTCCGGGCACCCCCTTTGAGGCGATCCCCGACGACTGGCGTTGCCCGATCTGCGGCGCCCGCAAGGCCAGCTTCGTGCCTTACCGGGAGCCCCAACTTCTGGGTGTTTGATACTCCAACCGGGCTGCAAGTTATGTAGCACAGAACACTATCTCAACCAATTGCCACGCCGAAAGGTCCAGAGCAAAAACCCAGTTAAGCAATGGGGTTTCAGGGTCTAGGCCTAGATCCGCGCAGACCTTTTGCAGGGTGTAAAGGCAATCCCAAAGTAATTCAGTAAACGGCCGCGAATTTGCCGCCAGCCCGCTGCAATAGCTGCAGTTTTGACCCCAAGAATGGCCAGCGCCAGCACCGCTATCGCCTCAACCAGCAACTATCCCCTCGGGGTGCGGGCAACGGTGCGTTATCGGGGGTTCGTGCTGATCCCCCAGGCCGATTTCACCTGGCTGGTGCGCCCCGAGCGAAGTCCCATGCATCTGCTGCCATTTCGGGCACCGGCCAGCTCCCTAGCTGACGTCAAAGCCCTAGTTGATTGGCGCTTGGGCGAAGCAATTTAAGCAGCTTGATTTAGCCCAACCCGACTTCAAGCTGCCTGGGGAGGTGGCGTTGGATCGTGGTGGATGTGAAAAGGCAGCACCAGGGTGGCCCAGTGATCGGGGCGCTGGGGACGGGGACGGCGGGAGCGACGCACACCAAAAGGAACACGCACTACGTTTGTGCCCTCCACCCGCAGCACCTGGCCCGTTCCTGTATCAGTTCCAGTTCCAGTTCCGTCGTTGCTGCCCTTCATGGTCCCGAGAATGAATGGCTTAAGCGCTGATTGTGCCTGTTAACAGGAGTCAAGCTCGCACAGTGTGCGCCATGACGGCACTAATGAACAGTGGCAGCTGGTACCACTTGGGCCAGTTTCTGCTCTGCCAGCTCCTGCCCTGCCAGCTCCTCCATGCTCGGGCAGGTGCACACCAGGTTGCGATCGCCGTAGGCGTTGTCGATCCGGGCCACCGCCGGCCAAAACTTCGCTTGGCGCTGATCCTCACCAGCCGGAAATGCCGCCTGCTGGCGGGTATAGGGCCGATCCCAGTGGTCAGCAGTCACGGCAGCCAGGGTGTGGGGGGCTCGCTTGAGGGGGTTGTTGAGGGGATCGGCGCTGCCGGCCTCCAGCGCCGCGGCCTCCTGGCGGATCGCCACCATGGCCGCGCAGAAGCGGTCGAGCTCAGCGAGCGACTCGCTTTCCGTGGGTTCCACCATCACCGTGCCCGCCACTGGCCAGCTCACCGTGGGGGCATGGAAGCCGTAGTCCATCAGGCGCTTGGCCAGGTCATCGACGTCCAGGCCGCAGCTGCGCTTGAGCGGCCGCAGATCGAGGATGCACTCGTGGGCCACGCGCCCGCCAGCGCCCCGGTAGAGCACGGGGAAATGGGGCTCCAGGCGCTCGGCCAGCAGGTTGGCGGCCAGCAGGGCCACCTGGCTGGCCTGGCGCAGGCCCGCACCGCCCATCATGCGGATATACATCCAGCTGATTGCCAGAATCGAAGCACTGCCCAGGGGTGCCGCAGCCACGGGCCCCACCCCGCCAGCCTGGCCAGGGGCACCCGGCAAGAAGGGCAGTAGGTGGGATGCCACCGCAATCGGGCCCACGCCGGGGCCGCCGCCGCCGTGGGGAATGCAGAAGGTCTTGTGCAGGTTGAGGTGGCAGACATCGGCGCCATAGAGACCCGGCTTGCACAGGCCCACCTGGGCGTTGAGGTTGGCGCCATCGAGGTACACCTGGCCGCCGCGGGCGTGCACCAGCTCGCAGATACGGCGAATAGCCGGCTCAAACACGCCGTGGGTGGAGGGATAGGTGACCATCAGCGCCGCCAGCTGCTCGGCGTGGGCAGCGGCCTTAGCCTCCAGGTCGGCGAGATCAATGTTGCCGGCCTCATCGCAGGCCACCGCCACCACCTGCAGGCCGGCCATCACGGCGCTGGCTGGGTTTGTGCCGTGGGCACTGGTGGGAATCAAGCAAACGGTGCGATGGGCTTCCCCTCGGCTGCGGTGCCAGGCCCGGATCGCCAGCAGGCCGGCATATTCCCCCTGGGAGCCGGCATTGGGCTGCAGGGACACACCGGCAAAACCGGTGATCAGCGCCAGCCAGCGCTCCAGATCCGCTGCCAGAAGCTGGTATCCTGCGGCCTGCTCAGCCGGGGCGAAGGGGTGCGGCTGGCTGAAGGCCGGCCAGCTCACCGGCGCCAGCTCGGCGGCGGCATTGAGCTTCATGGTGCAGCTACCCAGCGGGATCATCCCGTGCACCAGCGATAAATCCTTAGCTGAAAGGCGCTGGATGTAGCGCAAAAGCTCGGTTTCACTGCGGTAGCGATGGAAGACGCTCTGCCGCAACCAAGGCTGCTGGCGCAGGGGCATGGCCGGGCCAGCAGGCGGGCTTTTGCCCAGCTCCCGCCAGGGCTCAGCGCACCCAGCCAGCTCCCGCAGCAGCCGCTCCAGCTCCTCGGCGCTGCTCAGCTCATCAAGGCTGATGCCAACGCCATCTTCTGCCTGGTGCAGGTTGAAGCCAGCCGCCAGGGCAGCGGCCACCAGCACCTCGGCTTGATCCGGCGGCAGGGGCAGCCACACCGTGTCAAAACCCTGGCCCGACAACACCGGCAGAGCGAGGGCCTCCAAGCCAGCCACAAGGGCCGCACGCAGGCTGAGCAAGCGCCGGGCGATCGCCTCCAGGCCATCGGGGCCATGGTGCACCGCATAAAAGCCAGCCATCACTGCCAGCAGCACCTGAGCGGTGCAGATGTTGCTGGTGGCCTTGTCGCGGCGGATGTGTTGTTCGCGGGTCTGCAGGGCCAGGCGCAGGGCCGGCTGGCCTGCCGCATCCAGCGAGCGCCCCACCAGGCGGCCGGGGATCTGGCGCTTGAACTGCTCGCCCGTGGCAAAAAAAGCGGCATGGGGACCACCAAAACCCAGCGGCACCCCCAGGCGCTGGGCGCTACCGACGGCGATATCAGCGCCGAGGTGGCCCACCGGCTCCAGCAGCACCTGGGCCAGGGGATCGATCGCCACAGCCGTGATCACCCCGGCCTGGCGGGCGCTAGACAGCAGCTCGCTGGGATCCCAGAGCCGGCCCTGGCGGCCAGGCAGCTGGATCAGCAAACCAAAAGCATCCGCTGGCAGGGTGGCCCCAGACAGCGACTCGGCTGCCACCAGCTCGAGCTGGATGCCCAAGGGCTCGGCCCGGGTTTGCAGCACCGCCAGGGTCTGGGGGAACACGGCCCGATCCACCAGAAAGCGGCCGGCCCCGGTGCGCTTGCAGACAGCGCTAGCCATGGCCATGGCCTCAGCGGCGGCGGTGGCCTCATCTAATAAGGAGGCATTGGCGATCGGCAGGCCGGTGAGCTCACTGATCAGGGTCTGAAAATTCAGCAGGGCCTCAAGCCGGCCCTGGGCAATTTCAGCCTGATAGGGGGTGTAGGCCGTGTACCAGGCGGGGTTTTCAAACACCTGGCGCTGGATCAGCGCCGGCGTGGCGGTGCCGTAGTAGCCCTGGCCGATCAAACTGCGCTGCAGCTGGTTGGCCGCAGCGATCTCGGCAAGTTCAGCCAGGGCCTGGGCCTCACTGCAGGGCTCGGGCAAACCCGCCGCCGAGGCCGCCGGATCTAGAAGCAAATCGGCGGGCACCACCTGGGCGGCCAGGGCCTCGAGGCTGGACGCTCCGAGTTCCGCCAACATCCGCTGCTGCTCAGCGGCGCTCGGACCGATGTGGCGCCCAATAAAGGAAAGGCCTGGTGCGGCCGCAGTGCCCATCAGGCGCCCTGGACCTTGGCGGAGTAGGTGGCCGCATCCAGCAGTCCAGCGAGCTGGGCCGGATCAGCTGGCTGGAGCACCAGCAGCCAACCCTCGCCGTAGGGATCGTTCTGCAGCTCCTCCGGGCTAGCTAGCACCGCCTCATTGCGGGCCAGCACCACACCGCTCACCGGCGCCAGCAGATCTTCCACCGCCTTCACCGATTCAACGCTGCCAAAACTGGCGCCCTGAACAAGGCTGGCGCCCACTGCGGGCAGCTCCACAAACACGATGTCGCCGAGCTGGTCGACGGCGAAGGCACTCAGGCCCAGCCGCAGCCTCTCGCCCTCAGGGCGCACGTATTCGTGGCTGTCGGCATAGCGGCAATCACCGGGGATGGGGAGCGCCATTGCAGAGCACCAAGTACGCGCCATTCTGTCGGAAATGGAGCGATAAACGGCGGTGAGATCGGCGGAATCAGACCTGGTGACCTGCCTGAGCCAGTGCCACCAGAGCCCGCTCCAGGGCGATCTGGGCATGGGCGCGGTGGGTGCCGCCCTGGGCAAACAGCACGTAGGGCTCCCGCAGCGGCGCATCGGCGGAAAACTCGCTGGTGCTGCCGTCGATGAAGGTGCCGCCCGCCATCACCAGGGCACTGGCGTAGCCGGGCATCGGCGCCGGCACCGGATCGAGGTAGGCGCCCACCGGTGATGCGGCCTGGAAGGCGCGGCAAACGGTTTTGAGCCGCTCGGGATCGCCGAGCCGCACCGCCTGGATTACGTCGCTGCGGGGGGCACCGGGCAGGGGCTGCACCGCGTAGCCCAGATCCGAGAAGACGGCCGCCACCAGCTCGCTGCAGATCAGGGCCTCAGCCACCATCTGGGGAGCCAGGAAAAGTCCCTGGGCCAGCAGGCGGTTGAGGTCGAAGCTGGTGCCCCCCTCGCCGCCGATGCCCGGCGCCGTGAGCCGGCAGCAGGCCTGCTCCACCAACTCAGCCCGGCCGGCCACGTAACCGCCGGTGGGGGCGATGGTGCCGCCGAGGTTTTTGATCAAGGAGCCGGCAATCAGATCGGCCCCCACCGCCGTGGGCTCCTGGGCCTCCACCAGCTCGCCGTAGCAGTTGTCGACAAACACCACGCAGCCGGGCTGGAGCGCTTTTACCCGCTCGCAGAGCAGGCCAATCTGGGCCACCGACAGGGACGGCCGCCAGCTGTAGCCGCAACTGCGCTGGATCAGCACCATGCGGGTAGGAATAGCCAGGGCGTCCTCCAGGCCGTCGAAATCGACACGGCCGGCGGCGGTGAGCGCCAGCTCGGCGTAGGCGATGCCGAATTCCGCCAGGGAGCCCTGGCCGCTGCCGCGGATGCCAATCACCTCTTCGAGGGTGTCGTAGGGGCGGCCGGTGAGGGCGAGCAGGCGGTCGCCGGGGCGCAGCACACCAAATAACGCCGCTGCTATGGCGTGGGTACCACTGACAAATTGCAGGCGCACGGCCGCCGCCTCGGCCTGCAGCACCCGGGCAAACACCCGATCCAGCAGCTCCCGGCCCTGATCGCCATGGCCGTAGCCGCTCACCGAAGCGAAGTGCTGGCTGCCGAGTCGCTCGGCGGCGAAAGCCTCAAGCACCCGGGCCAGCCGCGGCTGCACCTGGCTGGTGTGGTGGGCGGCGGCAGCGGCGGTTGAGGCCACTGCAGCGGCCACCCGCTCGGCGGCCCGACGGGCCAAGGCCTCCGCTGCATCCGCCATCTGCCTAGCCCTCAGGGAGTCCCATGTTGCCGGGCGACGCCTAGCTAGATTTCCCCCGCTGCCCAGGCGTGAATCGGGCGAGCACCACCCGGAGAGTTCCTTGGTAGTCAGCACCGATTCGGCCCAAGTTTTGGGTGCGGCCACACCCAGCGCGCTTGAGGATCAGCGCATCCGCGCTGCCGTATCCGAAAGGCGCCAACCCCTGCCGGGCCGCCAGCGCAAATTCAAGGGTGGCACCACCAGCTTCATGCTGGCGATGCACGTGGGGGCGGTGTTTGCCCTGCTGCCGCGCTTCTGGAGCTGGCAGGCCGTGGTGGTGCTGGCGGTGCTCTATTGGACCACCGTGCTGGGGGTGACCCTGGGACTGCACCGGATGCTGACCCACCGCAGCTTCAATGCCCCCCTGTGGCTGGAGCACCTCCTAGTGCTGATGGGAGCCCTGGCCTGCCAGAGCGGCCCGATCGAATGGGTGGGACTGCACCGCCACCACCACAAGTATTCCGACCAACCCAACGACCACCACGACGCGGCCCGGGGCCTGTGGTGGGCCCACAGCGACTGGATGCTGCACGAAATCCCGGCCCTGCAACACGTGGGTCGGCTCACCGGCGACCTGCAGCGCGACCCCTTCTACCGCTGGCTGGATCGCTGGTTTCTGCTGCTGCAGCTGCCGCTCGGCGTCGCTCTCTACTGGTATGGCGAACTGGCCGGCGTCCATGGCGGCGGCTTAGGCCTGGTGCTCTGGGCGATCCCCCTGCGCCTTGTGATCGTCTATCACGTCACCTGGCTGGTGAATTCCGCCACCCACTTCTGCGGCTACCGCAACTTCAATTCCCCCGACCTCTCTCGCAATTGCTGGTGGGTGGCAATCTTGAGCTTCGGCGAGGGCTGGCACAACAACCACCACGCCTTCCCCCATTCAGCGCGCCACGGCCTGCGCTGGTTTGAGTTCGACATCACCTGGCAGCACATCAAGCTGCTGCGCAAGCTTGGCTGGGCCAAGCGAGTGCGGGAAGCGAGCTACAACCCCTCCTGAGGGCTGGCGGGCGGAGCCTGGATCTGCTGCCTAATTGCAGCTGCTAGATCCAGTTTTGCCATGGCGCCGGTGGCCGTTAATCCCATCGCTTTGGCCTGCTGGCGCAGCAGCTCAAGAAACTGATCCGGCTCCAGCTCCGCCTCGCCCGTCGCCCCCAGCCGAGCCAGGGTGCGGCGCAGATCAGGGAGTTCGCTGTCGAGCTCAGCTGCCGAAAAATCGCGCTGGCCCGCCATCACCTCGGCAAACCGCTCCCGCCGCTGCCGCTTCTCGACCGGATAGGCAGCCAGCACGGGCTCGCGGCACAAACGCCAGGGCCGCCCCGCCGTGAACAGCTGGGCCAAAGCCGCACTCAAGGGCACCGCTTCGGCCGCATCGATCCGCAGATCAAAGGCCACCGGCGGCTGGCGCAGGCCCACAAACACCTCGAGCAGTTCGCCGGGTCCCAGCACCGGAGCGCCCTCGTCCTGCACGGGCAGGGCAGAGGTTTCCAGGGCCGCTACCAGCTCGGGGCTGTCGGCCAGGCGCTGGCGCAGGCCGTCGCCCAGGCTGCCGCCACGCACCTCGCGGGCCAGCAGCTGATTGATACGACCAAGGGCCAGGAACACCTCCGGGCCGGGGGAGGCCAGCTTGCCGTTGCGCAGCATCGAGAGCTGGGAGTTGTGGACCCGGCCCAGATCGAGGGCCTCAGCCAGGGCCGGCAACACCCGGTGCGACCAGCCGTTGCGCTCATGCCACACCTTGATCAGATGGGCAAAAGCGACCCGGCCCGATAGGAGATCTTCCCGGTACCCCACGCGATATGGATCCGTATTGCTACCATTCTACCGATCAGTACGGAGTCGGTCCGTTATGGCCGCACCAGTTAGTCCCAGCGCACCAGCCACCCAGCGCCTTGCCACCCGCAAGCCCGCCTTCATCAACCAAGGCGTCAGCGGCGAGCGCCGCGCCGAGGCCCTGCACCGGCCGCGCCATGGCGAGGCCGCTAGCACCCAGGGGTCGAAAACCACCCCCTGGGTCACCATCGGCTTCATGGCCGTGATCCATGTGCTGGCGCTGGTTGCCCTGCTGCCCCAGTTCTGGAGCGTGCCCGCCGTGGCCAGCTTCCTAGTGCTCTATTGGGTCACCGCCTGCCTGGGCGTGACGATCGGCTACCACCGCATGCTCAGCCACCGCGCCTTCCGGGTGCCCCAGTGGCTGGAGCGTTTCTTCGCCACCTGCGGCGCCCTCAGCTGCCAGCACGGCCCGATCGATTGGGTGGGCCTGCACCGCCACCACCACAAGTTTTCCGATACGGAAGTGGATCACCACACCAGCCTCAAGGGCTTCTGGTGGAGCCACATGGCCTGGATGCTCCAGGCCATCCCCGCCATGGCTGCCGTGCCCCGGCTCACCGGCGATATCGCCAAAGATCCCTACTACCGCTGGTTGAACACCAATTTCCTGTTGCTGCAGGCGCCCCTAGCGGCCCTGCTGTTTTGGATCGGCACCGCCACGGGCGCTGGTGGCTGGGCCCTGGTGCTCTGGGGCATCCCCCTACGCCTGGTCGTTGTGTACCACTGCACCTGGCTGGTGAATTCGGCCACCCACCTTTGGGGCAGCGTTGCCCACGACAGCGGTGACGGCTCCAAGAACAACTGGTGGGTCGCGGCGCTCACCTTCGGCGAGGGCTGGCACAACAACCACCACGCCTTTCCCCACTCGGCTCGCCACGGCTTTGGCCCCCAAATCGATCTCACCTGGCAGCACATCCGCCTGATGCGCTTCCTGGGCCTGGCCAAGCACGTACGCCTGCCCGCAGCTGCTGAGCCTCAGCAGACCTAAGGTCTAATCACCCCCTGATTTAGGGTGTTGGATCGGGTCTTGATCAATCTCCTACTTATTTGCCATGGCTAAGCGCGTTCAAGTCGTCCTCAACGCAGACGTTCTCAGCCTGGGCAAGAACGGTGATCTGGTGGAGGTAGCCCCCGGCTACGCCCGCAACTTCCTGGTTCCCACCGGCAAGGCCCAGCCCGTGACTGCAGCTGTGCTGCGCCAGGTGGAAGCGCGCCGCGCTAAGGAGGCGGAGCGTCAGGCTGCCCTCAAGGCTGAGGCGATCGCCTTCCGCACCGCCCTCGACACGATCGGCCGCTTCACGGTCAAGAAGCAAACCGGCGGCGACGACGTGCTGTTTGGCACCGTCACCAACGGTGACGTGGCCGAAGCGATCGAAGCTGCCACCAAGAAAGAAGTGGATCGCCGCAACATCACGGTGCCCGAAATCCACCGCACCGGCTCCTACAAGGTGCAGGTGAAGCTCCACCCCGAAGTCACCGCCGAGCTCAACCTGGAAGTCGCCAGCTTCTGAAGCCCGAGCCCCCGGTTGAAACCCCAGGGATAGGGCAGCTTGTGTGTTGAACCCCCACCGGTAGGGCCTGTGGGGTGGCCAAATGGCGCCGCCGCGCTCAAGATTGCCCTCCTGGCTAAGCGCCCCCAAAATCATGGTGAGCGTTCCCCTCAACCAATCCAGCAGCCGAGAATCCCGTTCAGACGGGCGCTCGGAAGCCCGTTTTGAGGCCCTGCCCGATTCGGTGCCGCCCCAGAACCTGGAGGCAGAAGAGGCCGTGCTGGGCGGCATCCTGCTCGACCCAGACGCCATCGGCCGCATCGCCGACGTGCTGCAGGCCGAGGCCTTTTATCTCGGCGCCCACCGCGAGATCTACCGCACGGCGGTGATGTTGCACAGCCAGAGCAAACCCACCGACCTCACGGCGATGTGCGCCTGGTTGGCGGACACCGGCGCCCTGGAGAAGGTGGGCGGTCAGGGCCGGCTGGTGGAGCTGGTGGAGCGCATCACCTCAACGGCCTCGATCGACCAGGTGGCCCGCCTGGTGATGGACAAGTTTTTGCGGCGCCAGTTGATCCGCTCCGGCAATGAGGTGATCGCCCTGGGCTTTGATCAAAGCAAGCCGATGGAGCAGGTGCTCGATGAGGCTGAGCAAAAGATCTTCGCGATCAGCCAGGAGAAGCCCAGCACCGGCCTCACCCCCACCGCCGAGATCCTCACCAGCACCTTCAACGAGATCGAGAGCCGCTCGCTGGGCACCTCCGTGGCCGGCATCCCGTGCAACTTCTACGACCTTGATGCCATTACCCAGGGCCTGCAGCGCAGCGATCTGATCATCGTGGCCGGCCGGCCGGCCATGGGCAAAACCTCAATCGTGCTCAACATCGCCAAAAACGTCGCCCAGCTCCACGCCCTGCCGGTGTGTGTGTTCTCCCTGGAGATGAGCAAGGAGCAGCTCACCTACCGACTGCTTTCAATGGAGGTGGGCATCGAAAGCGGCCGGCTGCGCACCGGCCGACTGCAGCAGGAAGAGTGGCCGCTGCTCGGGCAAGGCATCAATAGCCTGGGCCAACTGCCCCTCTTCCTCGACGACAAGCCCAATACCGGCGTGCTGGAGATGCGCTCCCTCTGCCGCCGGCTCATGGCCGAAACCGGCAAGGAGCTGGGCCTGATCGTGATCGACTACCTGCAGCTGATGGAGGGCTCCACCCCCGACAACCGGGTGCAGGAGCTCAGCCGCATCACCCGGGGCCTCAAGGGCATGGCCCGCGAGCTCAACGTGCCGGTGATCGCCCTATCCCAGCTGAGCCGCGGCGTCGAATCGCGCACCAACAAGCGGCCGATGCTCAGTGACCTGCGCGAATCGGGCTCAATCGAGCAGGACGCTGACTTGGTGCTGATGATCTACCGAGACGAGTACTACAACCCGGAAACCCCCGACCGGGGCATTACGGAAGTGATCGTGACCAAGCACCGCAACGGCCCAGTGGGCACGGTCAAGCTGTTGTTTGAGCCCCAGTTCACCCGCTTCCGCAACCTGGCGGCTTGAGCGGTGGCGCCTACGCAAGCACCCCTCAAAGTAGTGACGGTGCAAACCGGCCACCGCTACCCCGATCTCTGGGTGAGCCGGCTGGCGGCAATGGTGGCCCGGCAGCTGGGCGAACCCCATCGCTTCATCGTCTACACCGACAGGCCGGAACCAGGTCGCTTTGGCGAACCAATCGCCAGCCATCAACAGCTGGTGCAACAGGACCTAGAGGCCGGCAGCCTGCGGGGCTATTTCAGCAAACTGCGCCTGTTTGATCAGGCCCTCACCGGCAGCGATCCCTTCCTGTTTCTCGACTCCACACTGGTGATCAGGGCCGACCTAGCCCCCCTGGTGGAGCTCGGCCGCAACGCAAGCGCCAGCTTGATGGGCGTGCGCGACTGGAACTACCCGATCCTCAATTCCTCGGTGCTGTGGTGCCGTCCCGACGCCCACACCCAGGCGGTGTGGCAGTGCTGGCAGGAGGGTCGCTACGCCGGAGCACATTTTGCTGGAGACCAGAACTTCATCTTCCGTGTCTTCCAGGAGCTGGCGCCGGCAGCTCTTGCCTATTGGCCTGCGGAGCTGGTGCGCTCCTACAAGGTCCTGCGCAAGCTCGCCAGCCGCGATGCCGCCGCTGCCCAAAGCCAGCTGGAAGCCTGCACCATCCTCAAATTCCACGGCCGGCCCAAGCCCGAGGAAGTACTGCACCCCTGGCGCCATCCCCGGCGCACGATCCTGCGCCATCCACTGCAGCCCAAGCTCTGGGGCTATCTCGCCGGCGAGATCCGCAACCACTGGCACTGAAAAAGGCAGGCTTGCCTCTTAAATAAACAAATGCCGTTCAGCACCCCAGCCACCCAGACGTGCGTCGAACCCTGCACCGAGCACTTCGACTTGATCGTGGTGGGCGGCGGCCACGCCGGCTGTGAGGCCGCCATCACCGCCGCTCGGCTGGGGCTAAACACGGCCCTGTTTTCACTCAACCTCGATCGCATCGCCTGGCAGCCCTGCAACCCGGCGGTGGGCGGTCCGGCCAAGAGCCAGCTGGTGCATGAGGTGGATGCCCTCGGAGGCGTGATCGGCCGGCTGGCCGATGCCACAGCCCTGCAGAAGCGGGTGCTCAATGCCAGCCGCGGCCCCGCTGTGTGGGCCCTGCGCGCCCAGACCGACAAGCGCCAGTACGCCCGCCAAATGCTGCAGCTGCTGCAGCACACGCCAAACCTGGCCCTGCGCGAAGCGATGGTGACCGGGCTGGTAGTGGAGGGCACCCCCGGCGAAGACGCCCGCATCAGCGGCATCAGCACCTACTTCGGCAGCAGCTACGGCGCCGCCGCCGTAATCCTCACCACCGGCACCTTCCTGGGCGGGCAGATCTGGGTGGGCAGCCAGTCGATGAGCGCCGGCCGGGCAGGAGAGCAGGCCGCCGTTGGCCTCAGCGAAGCCCTTGAGGCGCTGGGCTTCCAGATGGGCCGGCTCAAAACTGGCACCCCAGCCCGGGTAGACCGGCGCAGCATCGCCCTCGACCAACTCGAAGAGCAGCCAAGCGATGCCGTAGATCGCTTCTTCTCCTTTGATCCGGCCTCCTGGGTGAGCGGCGAGCAGATGAGCTGCCACATGACCCGCACCACGGCCGCCACCCACCAGCTGATCCGCGACAACCTGCACCTGACGCCGATCTACGGCGGCTTCATCGACAGCAAGGGGCCCCGCTACTGCCCCTCAATCGAAGACAAAATCGTGCGCTTCGCCGAGAAGGAAAGCCACCAGATCTTTCTCGAACCCGAGGGCCGCGACACGCCTGAGATCTACGTGCAGGGCTTCTCCACCGGCCTGCCGGAGCGGCTGCAGCTCGAACTGCTGCGCACCCTGCCGGGCCTGGAGCAATGCGTGATGCTGCGGCCCGCCTACGCCGTCGACTACGACTACCTGCCCGCCACCCAGCTCAAGCCGTCGCTGGAAACCAAGCGGGTAGCCGGGCTGTTTTGCGCCGGCCAGCTCAACGGCACCACCGGCTACGAGGAAGCCGCGGCCCAGGGCCTGGTGGCTGGCCTCAACGCCGCCCGCCTGGTGCGGGACCAAGAGCCGGTGCACTTCCCCAGGGAGGGCAGCTACATCGGCACCATGATCGATGACCTGATCAGCAAGGATCTGCGCGAGCCCTACCGCGTACTTACCAGCCGCAGTGAATACCGGCTGGTGCTGCGAGGCGACAACGCCGACCGGCGTCTCACCCCCCTAGGCCGGGAGCTGGGCCTGATCGACGAGCGGCGCTGGGCCATCTACACCGCCAAACAACAAGCCATCAGCGCCGAAAAACAGCGCCTGGAATCGGTGCGCCTCAAGGGCAGCGAACCGGCTGCCGCCGCCGTGGAGGCCCAGACCCAAGCCCCCATCAAGGGATCGATCACCTTGGCCGACCTGCTGCGCCGCTCCGGCTTCCACAGCAGCGATCTGGTGCGCCTAGGCCTGGCGCCGGTGGAGTTGCCGAGCGACGTCCGTGAGGGCGCTGAGATCGACATCAAATACAGCGGCTACCTGGCCCGCCAGCAGCAGCAGATCGACCAGGTGAAAAAGCAGGAGCACCGGGCCTTACCAGCAGACGTGGATTACGCCACCATTGCCACCCTTTCAAAGGAAGCCCGCGAGAAACTCAACTCAATCCAACCCCTCAGCCTGGGCCAGGCCGCCCGCATCCCCGGGGTTAGTCCTGCCGACGTCACGGCCCTGCTGCTCTGGCTGGAGCTACGCAAACGCCAAACCTCGTCAAGTCTGCAAAGGACCGTTAATCTTGATCCCACTAGATAAGGGGTAGCAGCAGGTGAGTCCGGTACGAGGCATACCTACCTCCCGGGCCTACTGGGAACTCAAGGCAGAGCAGGTGCTCAATCGGGTGTTCGAGCCCGAAAAGCCGATTGAGGTGGAGGTCTGCGACACGCCCGCAGCATTTTCCAATCCCGGCAGCATCCCCGTAGAGCTGCATGATCTGCCGCCAGCCCCAGTCAAACAACCAACTTCCAAACCAAAGCAGGCCTCCGCAAAGCGGCACCCACCCAGGGCAGGCAGCGCCCTGCAGCGGCTTGCGGATCAGGTTGGCCGCCAGCCCATCCTGCTATTGGCAGGAGCCAGTGTGACTGTGATGGTGGTGGCAGGAATGGCCCTGGCCGTGCTCGGCCTCTGGAACCAGAGCCAGCAGGCCATCCGCCAGGAGCGCAACATGCTGCTGATCGAGCGGCTGCGCACCATGGGGCCCGGCACAACCCCAGCCCAAGCAAACGAGCCCGCCCAGGCAGCCAGCGCCGTTGGGGCAGGGGGAGACGGAGAGCTGCCCCCACCGCCTCCAGGCGAACCCTGGATGGAAGAGCTGGCAACCCTGCCAGCCAGCAGCGCCCCAGCAGCCGACGTACTCAAAGTGCCCATCAACAGCCGCCTCACCAGTCCGGCACCCGCTGCCACCGGCTCAGCCAGCACCCCTGGGGGCAGCGCCTCGAGTGGTGCTGGTAATAGTGGGGGTGGCAATAATGGCGGTGGTGGCAACGCTCCCCAGCTCGTGGGAGTGGTGCAGGTGCCAGGGCAAAGCGGCTCAGCAATCTTTCAGCTGGGCGGTAGCTCTACCAGCGCCGCCGTGGGCGAGAGCATCGGCAGCAGCGGCTGGCGATTGCGCTCAGCCAGTGGTGATACGGCGGTCATTGAGAAGGGCGGCGAGCAGCGCCGCATCAGCATCAGCAGCGGCTTTTGAGCCCAACTCAAACTGCCGTCAATCGAACAAGCGTTATCAGCGTTTGCTTCAACAGCTCGGCAGTAATTGAATCACTGCTTCGCACAATACCAACAAATACAACCATTATTTTAGTAGATAATGGATCTAGAGATGTAGAAATTATCCAAGACTTGGCAAAGACATATAATGCTCAATTAATTAGCAACCCAGGCAACTCAGGCTTCGGCAGCGCATGCAATCAGGGAGCAAGTCTCTGCAAGAGCGAATTTGTCTTCTTTATTAATCCAGATAGCATACTGGAGCCCTCAACAATCGCACTGCTGGAATCGGCGGCAGACACCCACCCAAAAGCCTCCTGCTTTAACCCTCGCATCCTTAATAGCCACGGAAAAGATTCATTTAAACGGCGCAGCTGCCTACTAAAAGCGGAGCAAGTTATGCCCCGTGGCACGCCTCTAGAAGCATGCGAGATTCCCATACTCTCCGGCGCTGCACTCTTTGCTAGAAAAGAAGACTTTGATCGCATTGGCGGATTTGATAATAATATTTTTTTGTATCACGAAGATGACGACATTAGCATAAGATTTCGCAAGCAAACGGGGCAAGCTTGGATTATTCCCGAAGCACGAGTTGTGCACCTGAGCGGTCATTCAAGCGGCCGCTCAGCCGCAACGACAGCCCTAAAGGCTTGGCACATGGGACGATCACTTGTTTATACGACTACCAAGCACCATATCAATCACGCTTATCGCAATGCACTTTTTTCAGCCTTGAAGCAGTTTTTATCGCCCGTAACAATCTTAAGCAAGCGCAAATTCTGGAAACATCGAGCATTTCTGCAGGGAGTTCTCAGCGCTCGCAAAGATCAAGGTACCTCAAGTCTGCCATGCCCCTATGACATCAAGCGACCATAAAGAGCATTAATCCTGTGGGCCTCACGCTCTAGCGAATACTGCTCAACCATGCGCTGGCGTCCGTGCTTTCCCATGCGCCACAATAAGTCAGGATCAGCGAGTAGTCTTCGCAAGACCATAATCAGTGAATCAGTCGATCCAGTATCGAAGGATGAGCCCACCTCGTAATCCACAACCTGTGGCCAGATTCCCGCACCGGAAACCAATACTGCACGACCACAGGCCATAGCCTCTAAGGGGGTAAGACCAAAACCCTCAGTGCGGGAAGCCGCCACACACAAAAGAATTCGGCGATAGCAGGCCAATACTTGTTCGCGATTGAGGTCACCCAAAAAAACAATGCGCTCTCCAAGACCGGCCGCACTAATTTTTTTCTGCATAATCTCAAAGAAGGTCATATCCTTGGCTTGACATAAACCCGTAAATACAGCCCCAAAATCAGGAAACTCTGGAAGCACCTTAATCAAAGCTTCTACCAATAGATCCGTACCCTTACTTGCCCTGATCCGACCAAAAGCGCCAATCCAATACAAACCCTGCAATTTAGAAGAAACCACAACCCCTGGCAAATCAACAGGCTGACGAAGGGTCGCCAGGCAGTCACCATCGAGAGGGGAGTAGTGGTCAACATCTACTCCATGATAAATAACTTCAGCCGGACAATCAAGAAAGCCTGCTGAACGTTCAGAAGTAGCAATAACGGCATCACAATTCCGCAGCAACGCAGCTAGGCACGCACCAGGCGGCTTTGGAGCTGCGGAAGTAAACAGGATTTTCCAAGGCTGATTTAATAGTTTTTTTAGTACAATTCCGCAAGCTATTTCAATATCTCGCCGGGCATGCCAAACCCGGCAGCGGCCCCAAGATGGTTGCGACCATCCCTGCCTCAACAGCTGTCCCCACCGCACTTGAGCAGGCAAACCCAGCCCGCCCCAATCCAGCAAGCCAATAGATAAATCCTGGCGCTGCAGAGGCACCAGTGCACGCACCGTCGCCGACACCCCTGTGTAACGGCGGTGCAGGTTTGTAACGACTACATCCGGCAATGCAACCGGCCGCTCGGTCGAGCCCAATCCCACTACCAAGACATGAGTAACTAGCCTAATCAACACAGGTCATGAGTCATTCTCATAACAGCGAATCACCTGCAAAGCTCACCGGAGCTGATTTGGCAGCTCAACCTCAGCGATGGCAGCACCGCCGCTGGCGATGGTCTGCTGAGCGGCCCCTGGCGCCTGCTGCTACTGGGTGACGGCAGCCCCACCCGGCACCTGGAGTCGCTCACGGGCAAACCGGTGGAGATCGAGCTGATCGCCATGGCGCCTGAGCCAGCCGGGGGCGGTGCCGGCGCGCCACCGCCCCCGGAAATCGTGGAGCTCGATGGTCCCCTGCTGCGTCGCCAGGTGTGGCTGCGCTGCGGCGACACAACCCTGGCCTGGGCAGAGAGCTGGTGGAATCAAAGCCAGGCAGACGCCTACCTGCAGCAGCGGGAGCTGCCGATCTGGCGCAGCCTGACGGCCAAACGGGCTGAACTGTTCCGCGAGGTAGATGGCCTGGCCCTTGTTGCTGCTCCCTGGCTCGAGCAGCGCTTTGGCCTGGCGGGTCCCTTCTGGAGTCGCCACTACCGCTTCTTCCGCGGGGGCAAGGAGCTCACCGTGATTCGGGAGGTGTTCTCGCCAGCCCTTGAGCACTGGCTGGGCCCAGCCAAGCTTTGTCACGATTTACAAACTCAGTAACGGCTTACAGCAATTCGCGGTTGACGGATTGACGCGCCTAGTGCTTTCTCCAGCATGGGGCCACTTGCGCCGGGGAGCCTGGCCATGACTACAAGCCTCTGGTTGAGCCTCACCGACCTCGGCCGCATCTACGGCATATCCGCCGTGCATTGCGGCCGGCTGCTCAGCGATGCCGGCCTGCGCCAGCAGAACGGTGCCCCCACCAGTACGGCCCTGCAACAGGGCCTGGCCTATCAACACCATCCCCATGCCACCTGCCCCAACGCCGTTTGGAACGGGGAAGGCTGCGCAACCCTGCTGCAGGAGCAGGGTCTGCGGCCCATGGCCGAGCGCAACCTGATCGACCAATGGGCAGACCTGCTCAGCGCCTTGGAACAGGGGTCCCCCTCGATCAACACCTCCGCCGAGGAGATGGCCAGCGACCTACCTGCAAACCTGGTGACTCAGGTGAATCAGGAGCTGCGCCAGCGGGGCTGCAACTTTCAGGTCGGCCCGCAGGCTCAACCCAAACGCAGGGCTTCTGCTTGCAGGCGCGCCCGCTCCAGCAGCTCCCGCAACTGATCCTCGTCGGTATGGCTGAGGTTGCTGCGTAGCAGCTTGGCGTGGGGAGCATGGGCGCGCAGGCGCTCAATCACCCGATCTGGCGTGGCTTCCCGCACCAGCAGGCACAGGGCCGCGCTACCGCGGGGCAGGGTCTCGCCCAGCTCGCGCATGAAGCCATCATTGATGCCGATGTCGGAAAGGGAGCCCGAGGCTGCGCCCACGCCCGCTCCCACGGCAGCACCCAGCAGGGGATTGAGAAACAGCAGACCCACCAAGGTGCCCCAAAAGCCACCGCCTAGGGCGCCAGCAGCGGTGAGATTGATGGCCTGACGCAGGTGCACTTGGCCCTCGCTGTCGTGCTCCACCACCACCGCATCCTCTAGGGCAATCAGCTGCTCACGCTGAATGTCCACCAGCTCGCGCCGCACCTGCTCGGCTTCTTCCGCCTTCGGAAAGCCAACCACCACAAGGCTGCCCATCTTTTAAGTGCATTTGAGACCAACCTAACCAGCTTGGCGGAGCGGGCCCTCAGCCACCAGCTCGGCGCCTGGTGGAGCGGGGCATGGCCCGGCCCGTGAGCTGGGATTGGGATGGAGGTTGCGATTGGGGCTGGGATTGGGGCGCAATAGACGGCTGCCGCTGCCAACGGGACAGGGCGAAAGCGTCATCTTCGGGCCATTCTTGCGGCTCCCTTTCTTGCGGCTCCCTTTCTTGGCTGGGCTGGCCCCGGAGCGGCTCGGCGCTGCGGCGAGAAATGGCATCAAGGCGGCGGCGCGGCCGGGCCTGGAAGCTGGGCTCAGGGCGAGCCTCCTGCCAGGGCTCGCTCCAGTCGTCCTCGTCTTCCAGGATCCAATCGAGCTTGTTTTCCACCCAACGACCCAGGCCATCGAGCCGGGGCATTCCGGCGGGGCCGGCGGGCCGGCGGCCTTCGCCCCGGTTGCCGCTGCGGGAGCCGGGGCGGGCACCGGACACCCCATCGACGAGCTGGCGGCCCGCACTCACCAGGCGATCTAAGTCTTTCCAGGATTCAGGCATGGCCCCAGGCTAAGGATCCAGCTAGCGACGGCGACCCGCCAGCCAGCGCTCCCGGCCCATCCCGACCAAGGCAATGGTGAGACCTCCGAATTCCAGGGTCCAGAGGAAAACGCCCATGGCAGTGCCGTGCTGCCGGGACCTTAGGCCGCCTGCTCAAATCTCAACAGACAACTGGCGTGCCAGCGGCCGCCGTGCAGCCGGTCGCAACAGAAGCGGCAGGCCAAACCCTGCACCCGGCGGCGGTAGGGGGCGCTGACGCCGCAATTGGGGCAAGAGGCCAGCCAGCGGGGCGCCCTGGTGCTGGAGGGCAAGGGGTAGCGGTGGCGGATGCTCACCTTGAAGCCAGCCTGGGCGCCGTTGATGGCGGCCATACGGGCGCGGAAGTGGGGTCCATGGGCCTCCTCGACACCCACCACCCGATCCACCCAGGCATGGATCATTTCGTGGCAGAGGGTGCTGAGGGTGGCTTCCTGCGGCAGGGGATCGAGCAGGGGCCGCGACAGCACGATTTCGCACAGGGGGCGCCCATCGGCATGGCGTCCGCGCCTATAGAGCCCGGCGGTGCGGCGCATGCGGCCATCGCTCCAGCGCAGATCCACTAATCGCTGACCAGCAGGCGCCAGGCTGCCGTCAAACCATTCCCGGTCGAGCCGGTGAAACAGCGGCAGCAGAGGCTCAAGGGGCATGCCGCCGAGGAACGCAGGGGCTGGGCGCATTGTGCCGAGCCCCTGCGCCAGGTCTCAAGATGCAAGGCCGTCGGTCAGACTCTGCACCTCTCAAGCGCAGCTGGAATCGAGATGGATTGGGGTATCGCCCGCGAGATCGGCACCAAGGCCCTAGCGGCCGGCGCAGGCTCCCTGCTGCTCTTCTGGACCGTGAACGCCGTGAAGCTGGTGCTCAGCGCCCGCGGCATCAACCCACTGATCAAGCAGTTTTTCACCCAGGTGGCCAGCGGCCAGGTGGACGGCGCCTACATGCTCACCACCAAGAACTACCGCTCCCACGTCAACCGGCAGCAGTTCATCCGCTTTCTGGCGGGACTGCAGCTAAACAAATACCGCAACCTCAAATCCGGCCGGCCCAGGCTTGATGAAGGCCAGCTGATCCTCACGGTGAAGCTCAAAAGCGAGGGCAAAGACGAGCTGCCCCTCGACTTCACCTTCGTCAAAATCGAAGAGCAGTGGCGGGTAGATCGGATCACCAAGCTCGCCGCGGCCTGATTCAGTAGCCGTGAGCGCCGCTCCCCCCAACCAGGCCCGCGCCGGCGAACTGAGGCAGCTGCTGCAAAGGGCCGCCCACGCCTACTACGTGCTGGATGCTCCTGAAATGGAGGATTCGGTCTACGACCGGCTCTATCGCGAGCTGCTGGAGCTGGAAGCAGCCCACCCGGAGCTGATCACCCCAGACAGCCCTAGCCAGCGGGTGGGGGGCGCTCCAGCTGAGGGGTTCAGCAGCGTGGAGCACCGCATCGGCCTGCTCAGCCTCGACAACGCCTTCAACCCGGGCGACTTGGAATCCTGGTATGGCCGGCTGCTCAAGGTGCTCGACCGCAAGCCGGCCACCCCCCTAGAGATGGTCGGGGAGCTGAAGATCGACGGCAACGCCCTAGCCCTCAGCTACGAGCATGGGCTGTTGGTGCAGGCCGCCACCCGGGGCGACGGCGAGCGGGGCGAGCAGATCACCGCCAACGTGCGCACCATCGCCTCGGTGCCGCTACGTCTGCAGCTTGAGAACCCACCAGCCTGGGTGGAGGTGCGGGGCGAAGCCCTGATCCCCGATGACACCTTTGCTGCCATCAACGCCGAGCGGGCGGCCCGCGGTGAGGCCCTGTTTGCCAACCCCCGCAACGCCTGCGCCGGCACCCTGCGCCAGCTGGATCCAAAAGTAGTAGCGGCGCGGCGGCTGGATTTCTTCGCCTACACCCTGCACCTGCCGAAAGACACGCCCCAGGGGCCCAGCAGCCAGTGGCAAAGCCTGCAATGGCTGCAGACCGCAGGCTTCAAGGTGAACCCCAATGCCGAGCTGCTGCCGAATCTGGCGGCGGTGCAAGCCTTCTTCAGCTCCTGGGACACGGGCCGCCGCGCCCTGGCTTACGCCACCGACGGCGTGGTGGTGAAGCTCAACGACCTGCGCCTCCAGGACGCCGCCGGCTTCACCCAAAAGGCGCCTCGCTGGGCGATCGCCCTGAAATACGCCGCCGAGGAAGCGCCGAGCATCTTGCTGCGGCTGGCCTGCCAGGTGGGGCGCACCGGGGTGATAACCCCCGTGGCCGAATTCGAACCGGTGCCCCTGGCCGGCACCGTGGTGAGCCGCGCCACCCTGCACAACGCCGATCGCCTGGCGGAGCTGGATCTGCACGCCGGCGACACGATCGTGGTGCGCAAGGCCGGCGAGATCATCCCCGAGGTGGTGAGGGTTCTGAGCGAGCTGCGACCAGCGGGAGCCGGGCGGCTGGAGCTACCCCAGGTATGCCCCGAGTGCGGCTCGGAGCTGGTGCGGGAGGAGGGCGAAGCGGCCACCCGCTGCGTGAATTCCAGCTGCCCGGCGATCCTGCGCGGCGCCCTGCGCCACTGGGTGAGCAAGGGGGCCCTAGATGTGGACGGACTGGGAGCCAAGCTGATCGAGCAGCTGGTGGATCGGGGCCTGGTGGGCTCGATCGCCGACCTCTATGGCCTCGATGCGGCCCTGCTGGCCAGCCTGGAGCGGATGGGAGCCAAGAGCGCCGACAACCTGGTGGCTGCCCTGGCGGCATCCAAACAGCAAGCGTGGCACCGCCAGCTCTACGGCCTGGGCATCCACCACGTGGGCGAGGTCAACGCCAAAGCCCTAGCCAAGGCCTTCCCTAGTGCTGCTGATCTGGCAACCGCCACGGCCAACACACCCGAGTCGATCACCGCCGTGTTCGGCATTGGCGCTGAAATCGCCCAATCGCTGCAGCAGTGGTTTGCCACCCCCGCCAATCAACTGCTGCTGGAGGATCTGGAGCGGCTGGGCTTCTCGCTGGCAGCCGGGCCCGAGGAGCCTGGAGCTAGCTCCGAGACGCCCCTAACCGGGCAGACTTTTGTGCTCACCGGCAGCCTGCCGTCTTTGAGCCGCAGCGCCGCCCAAGCCCTGATCGAAGCGGCCGGCGGCAAGGTGAGCGGCTCGGTGAGCAAGAAAACCAGTTACGTAGTGGCCGGCGAGGAAGCGGGCAGCAAACTCGGCAAGGCCGAAAGCCTGGGGGTGACGGTGCTGGATGAAGCTGGACTGCTGGAGCTGCTCAAGGCTGGATCTGGTTAAGGCTGGGTCTGGTTAAGGCTGGAGCAACGCGATCACTTCAGCCATAGATGCCTCCTCATCGCCATCAAGAGCCCGCGCGGCAAGATGACTTCATGGATAATCCCCAGCCGCAGGCCTACCGCTGGATCAAAACGGAGTGCGGTCGCGCCAAATACGACCAACTGGCCGCCCATCAGGGGCTGCTAGCAAAACTGCGGCTGGCTTGGTTTGTGTTGATCGCAGCGCTGCGGGATTGGCGGCTAACAACGTGAACTCGCCCCGTAGTTAAGAGATAGCCAAGAAGGTAAAGGCTTGCTTAAAGCCATAGGCCTAAGGCGGATGCAAAAACTCTGCGCATGTATCGCCTAATACGAGCTGAAGTAAGGCGTCAGACTTCAGGCCCCTAATAAACAAACTGATAACCAACCCTTAACCCCCAGCGGGGTCAAGGGTTGGCAAGGTTGTGAAATCTGACTCAACTCAGCGTGGCACTAGTCTTCAGTATTCTTGACCCGGCCACAGTTGCAGTTGGGGGTGTTCTCTCTCTCGCAAGTATTAACGCGAATGCGGAAATCTCCGCTTACAGCGCTAAATCTGGCTACCTGTACACAGTAGGTGGCGGATCTGGTGCCCTTGGAGTCAGCGATCTGCGCAATCCAGCCAGCCCTGTGGTTGTGGCTCGCGGAACCTCCGACGTCGTCGGTGAAACCTTCCAGAGCGTGGCGGTCTTCGGAAATCTGCTCGCAGTTGCGGTTCAGAACGCCGTCAAAACAGATCCGGGATCTGTTCAGTTCTATGACCTGACCAATCCCTCGCTTCCGACCCTGCTCAGCACCGTCACCGTGGGCGCCCTGCCCGACATGGTGAAGTTCAGTGCCGACGGCAAGAAGCTGCTGGTCACCAACGAGGGTGAACCCAATTCGCTCTACACGATTGATCCGATCGGTTCGATCTCGCTGATCGACACCAGTGGTTATCTTGCCACCACGCCCGTGGCCCCGGCCCAGGCAAATGTGCAGAGCGTGGATTTCAGCGCCTGGGAAAACCGCCGGGCCGAGTTGATCAACCGCGGCGTCCGGATCGGCACCCGGCTGGGGGTCACCACCACCGTGGCCCAAGACATCGAACCTGAGGCCATTGCCATCAGCGCCGACGGCAAGAGCGCTTGGTTGTCACTGCAGGAAAACAACGCCATTGCCGTGCTCGATATCAGCGGCGCGACGCCGGCGATCAAGGAGATCTTCTCAGCGGGTATCAAAGACTGGAGCCGGGGTACTGCCAGCGCCAAGAACTTTGGCTTCGAACTGGAATATGCCGCTGGTACGGCCAACCTACCCACTGGCGTACTGGCCGGTGGGCTTTCAGGTTTGACCTTTGCCGGTAAGGAAACGGTTGGCGGTACCGAGCTCGACGTCTACTACTCGATTACCGACCGTGGCCCTAACGGCACCCTCGTCGATGGCAAGCGCCAGTTCATCGACCCTGATTTCCAGCCTTCCATTTACAAGCTGGGCATGAACCGCGCGACTGGAGCGGTGAGCGAACTGGCCCGCATCGGCCTGAAGCGTGCCGACGGCACGCCTCTCACCGGCCTGCCGGAGTTGGCCAGTAAAGACGACATCCCCGTCGACAAAAATAACGTAGCTCTCCCCTACGACCCGTTCGGCATCGACTCGGAAACCGTGTCGGTGTTCGATGTCACCATCGGCGGCACCAACCGCAAGGTCTTCGCCGTGGGCGACGAATACCGCGGCCAGATTGCCCTGTTCGACTTCACCACAGGCAACCTGATCCAGCGTTACATTCCCGCCGGCCAGAAAGCCCAGCTGGCAGCACAGCACAACGTGAACGGCGCCAGCCCAATCGGTGCTGAGACGATCGACAGCCTGCCCGCCATCTACGGCAACCGCTGGAGCAACCGCGGAATTGAAGGCATGGCCTTCAATTCCATTGACGGGTTGCTCTACGCCTTCATGCAGAGCCCCCTGGATGTGGATGCCAACGGTGACGGCGTCACCGAGGGCCGCAGCCGCTCCGAGCTCACCCGCATCCTGGCCATCGATCCGGCCACCGGCACGCCGGTGAAGGAGCACCTCTACCTGCTGAGCGGCCGTTCCGGAGCCACCAACTCCGAACTGCAGGACAAGATCGGCGATGTGGCCTTCGACGCGGCCCGCGGCGTGTTCCTGGTGATGGAGCGCGACAGCACCCGCAGCCTCACCGGCTTCAAGCATGTCTACGAGGTGGATCTGCGCGGGGCCACCAACACCCTGGCGATCACAACCGCTGCCAACCAGGCCACCGATGGCTGGCAGGGCAAGATCGGTGTGGCCAGTCCCGAGCTGCTCGACAACCGCCGCACCCTGGTCGATCACGACAGCAATGCGGCAACAGCGCAGATCTTCAGCACCTCCAGCGCCGATGCCCTAGCCAAGGCAGGCATGCGCTTGGCCCACAAGATCGAGCTCTTCAACCTGCCCTCAATCGGCGGCACCACCGCCTACGACAAGCCCGAAGGCCTCACCATCCGCGACGACGGCTCAATCGTCATCAACTACGACAACGACTTCGGCACCGAAGGCGCCAAGGGCAATGCCTTCACCGTGGTCAGCTTCGATCGTGCCGGCTTCGACAGCTCCGATCGCGATGTGGACGGCAGCTCGGGCAAAGGCAACCAATACCGGCCGATCAGCGGACTCCCGGTTTATAGCCTCACGATGCCCGATGGCATCGCCACCTACACCGATTCCCAGGGCCGCAGGTTCCTCTTGGCAGCAGGCGAAGGCGACTCCCGGGAGTATCCCGCCGATGACACTACCCTCGAACAGAAGACGACCAAAAAGGGTGCAGTCTTCTATGACCTCACCCGGGCTGATGCCACCACTGTGGTTAACAACACAGCCTTTCGCGAGCATCCCGGTGTCAGCGCACTTAATGCTGCCTTCAAAACAGCCACAGGCATCGATCGCACCCGCCTCAATCTCCTGAACGACTACGGCGACATCAACGGCGACGGCAAGATCGACAAGGCCTTCAGCATCGGCTCTCGATCCCTGCGCATCTACGACGACAAGGGCAACGTCGTATTTGATTCCAGCTCGGCGCTGGAAGATCTGGCCAACCGACTCGGCTACTTCACCAGCGGCTACGACCGCGACGACGACAAGGGCACCGAACCCGAGATGGTGGAGGTATTCACCGTCAACGGCAGCACCTACGCCTTCGTGGCCCTGGAACGCACACCCACCAGCGTGGCTGCTGTCTTCGACGTGACCAACCCCTATGCCGTCGTGGCGGTTGATCCCATCGTGTTCCCCGGGGCCCAACGGGTGGAGGGAATCACCTTCCTCACCACCACCACCAACGCCGCCCGCAGTGTGATCGCTTCCAGCGAAGGGAATGATGTGGTGTCGGTGGGGGATTTCCCCATCCCCTACAGGCTGCAACTTCTGCACCTCTCCGATGGTGAAGCCGGCCTGCTGGCCTCCCAGACCGCGCCCTACCTCGCAGGCCTGGTTGATGGATTTGACAACACCTATGCCAACACCCTGATCCTGGCCGGTGGCGACAACTTCATCCCTGGCCCCTTCCTCAACGGCGGCACAGACCTCAGCGTGCGCGACGAGCTCAACGCCGTAACCGGCTCCACCATCAGCATGGCTGCCTCCACCAACCATCCAATCGGTGCGGTAGACATCGCCATCCACAACCTGATCGGTGTGGAAGCTTCCACCATCGGCAACCACGAGTTTGACCTGGGCTCGCGGATCTTCCGGGACAGCTTCACGCCTGCCTCCGGCTGGGTGGGTGCCCAATTCCCCTACATGTCGGCCAACCTCGACTTCAGCGGCGATGCTGATCTGAGTAGCCGTTTCACCAATACCACCACCACGGCGGGCCTTGAGGAAGCAGCCTCCCAGAAGGGCCGCATCGTTCCCTCGGCCGTGGTCACCAAAAACGGCGAGAAGATCGGCCTGGTGGCTGCCACCACCCAGATCATCGAGAAGATCAGTTCCACCGGTGGGGTGGAAGTAAAGGGTTTCAACGGCGATGGCTCGGAGCGCGACGACATGGCCCTGCTGGCCAGCCAGCTGCAGCCGGTGATCGACGACCTCATCTCCCAGGGGGTCAACAAGGTGATCCTGATGGCCCACCTGCAGCAGATCGGCAATGAGAAGGCCCTGGCTCCCCTGCTCCGCGGTGTGGACATCATCTTGGCGGCCGGCTCCAACACCCGCCTGGGCGACAGCACTGATCAGGCCGTGGCCTTCCCGGGCCATGACGCCAACTTCGCCGATACCTATCCCATCGTCACCCAAGGGGCCGATGGCGGCACGACCCTGATTGTCAACACCGACAACGAGTACACCTACCTGGGTCGCCTGGTGGTGGATTTCGACGCCCAAGGCCGCATCATTCTCGGCAGCATTGATCCCCTGGTGAGTGGGGCCTATGCCGCCACCGCAGCCAATGTGGCCAAGGCTTGGAACGTAACCGAAGCCCAACTGGCAACCACAGCCTTCGCCGAGGGCACCAAGGCTGAAAACGTGCAGGATCTCACCGATGCGGTTCAGGCCGTGATCAGCAGCAAGGACAGCCAGGTCTGGGGCTTCTCCAATGTCTACCTCGAGGGTGAGCGGGCCTTCGTGCGCTCAGAGGAAACCAACCTCGGTGATCTCACCGCCGACGCCAACCTCTTTTACGCCAAGGGCATCGACCCATCGGTTGTGATCTCCCTCAAGAACGGTGGCGGCATCCGCTCCCAGATCGGATCGGTTGATGTGGTGAGTGGGGCAAAGGAAACCACCCTCGCCAATCCCTCAGCCAATAAGCCTGAGGGCGGTGTCTCCACCCTCGATATCGAGAACTCCCTGCGCTTCAACAACAGCCTCTCCCTGGTGACCGTGAGCGCCACCAAGCTCAAGGAACTGCTCGAGCACGGCATTGCCCTGTACCCCAACCAGGGACGCTTCCCCCAGGTAAGCGGCCTGGCCTTCAGCTTCGATCTCACCAAAGCTGCTGGCAGCCGCATCGTGAATCTCGCCATTCAGGACAGCCAGGGCAATGACCTGGATGTGGTGGTTCGAGCCGGCGCCCTAGTGGGTGATTCAACCCGCACGTTCCGGATGGTGACCCTCAACTTCCTTGCTAGCGGTGGCGACAGCTATCCATTCGCCAAGGATGCTTCAGAGCAGCGTGTGGATCTCTTCAATGCGAACGCACCGCTCACCGGTGCCGCCAAATTCAGTGGCGATGGCACCGAGCAGGATGCCTTGGCCGAGTACCTCAAGACGAATTACGGCAGCCAGGCCCAGGCCTACAACCAACCCGAAACCCCCGTCTCCCAGGATCTGCGGCTGCAGAACCTGGCGGTGCGCACGGATGAGGTGATTGATGTGAAGCTAGGTACAAGCGGAGCCGATGACACATTCAGTTCTGATGCCATCAAGCTTCAGGGCTTCGACGGCAAAGGTGATGTGCTGTTCACCGGCGCCGGCGCCGACAGCGTGGACATTGAAACCCTTACTGGATCTGCAAACACAATTTTCACCGGTTCCGGCGCCGACGTTATCTACGCCGGCAGCCGCGATGTGATCACCGGCGGCGGGGGCGACGACGTGATCACTGCCGACGCCGGCAATGGCAACCGCCTCAGCGGTAATGCCGGAAACGACGACTTCATCATCGGCAGCTCCGGTAATCGGGCGCTAGGCGGTTTGGGCGACGACCGATTCGACATCCTTGAAACTGCAGGTACCAACTACCTAAATGGTGGCTCTGGCTATGACCAGTTCTGGCTGATTAGGTCTGGAGATGGCCCCACTGCTAAGCAGTTCGTGATGGACTTTACTGCCGGCGAAGACAAAATCGGCCTGCAGGGAGTCGCTTTCAGTGCCCTCAGCTTCACCCAAGTGGGCGGTGACACGCTCTTGAAGGTGAACGGAACCGAGGTGGGTCATTTCACTAATGTCAGCTCTAGTGTTCTTAACAACCAGACCAACTTCCTGTTGGCTTGATATCATCCTGGCACCTCACTTCCCTATCAGGGCTTGAAAAGGACTGCCTGTACGTGACGATGTCGTCTGCACGACAAAGCCACGTACAGGCAATCACCCTCTCCAGACAAAATCTGTGTCAATTTAGTTAAGCAAAAAATCCTTTTTCGCACATCCTTTCCAATGGCTAAGAACACCATTCTGATCATCGGCGATGGCATGGGCTGGGAGATGGCCCGTTCCGGTGCCATCTACAACCAGGTTGAAAAAGAGATCAATACTCTCAAGGCGGCAGGCAAAACTGATCTGGAGATTAAGGCGGTATTTGCCAACCGCACCATTAATGATTACTACACCTCTGGCAAGGGATCAGGCACCCCTTATCAGGAATTCGGCGGTTTCAGCCTAGTCACAACCGGTTCAACTAAAATTGCTGGTAGCACAAACAACAGCGCTCTCCAGGGCAGCACTTCTTTCCACGACACTGGGGACGCTCCCCTTCGTGATGGCTTTGTCTTTGACCCCAGCACCAACTATGTAAACTGGGATAGCATCAAGGGTGGGGAAACCCCATGGGATGCGGATTATTATGAAAACAGGGCTAATACGAGCGTTGGCTTTGATAAAGAGTATGTAAAGGGTGATTATCCGGACTCTGCCAATACTGCATCGACTCTTTATGGTGGCATCAAAACTTATAATGGTGCTATTTCTGTTAACATTGAAGAGCACGGCTTCGAATCCATCTTGATGGAGGCGCAAGCCGCAGGCAAATCCGGCGGCGTTGTCACCTCGGTGCCAATCAACCATGCAACTCCTGCAGCTGCTGTCGCCAATGTCAATAGCCGCAATAAATATCAAGAATCATCCAATGCCGGCAAGTTCGGCGTGGATGGCCACCCCCTTGAGCTCACAGATAACATTCTTGATGAGATACTGTTTGATTCCAAGCCCCAGATTGTTTTGGGCGGCGGCAACCCGGCAGGCGGCACCTCCTATGTAAGTGTCGCTGCTCTCACTGGTCTCGTCGCTGGTACCTACCAGGCAAGCCAGCAGGCAGTTACAGGAAAAGATGCTGCTGGCAAGGACATTGTTACCCAGACCCCCTCTGGCCCAACCATTAAGGAGGAAGGCTGGACAGTGCTCGGTCGTTACGATAACTACACCGGTGACAAGGCAGCTAAAACTAGTCTTCAGCTTCTTGAGGAGGCTGTTATAGCCTTCAATCCAAACACCGATCACCTGATGGGGATCTACGGTGCGAAAGGGCAAGGAGGTAACCTCCCTTGGCGTACTGCCGACAGCGACTACTCAGCCACTGGCACTGGTGCCTATTCCACCAACTCCAATACAAGCGCTACAAACTCAGCCCTAACCGGTGACGCCCTAGCGGCAGAACTGAAGGCCAGCCCCACGGTTGCCCAGCTGACCGGCCAGGCGCTGAAGGCCCTCGGCAAGGATCAGGATGGTTTCTGGCTGATGGTGGAAGTTGGCGACCTCGACTGGGCCGCCCATGCTGACAACATGGACCTGATGCTGGGCACCCTCCATGACATGGATGATGTCGTTACCACGGCGACTACATGGGTAGCAGCTAATGGGGGCTGGGAGAACAACCAGATAATGGTTACCGCTGACCATGATCACTATCTGACCCTGCTCCCCAACTTCCCCAAGGAGATTGCCGAGTCAATCCTGGCCAGCAAAGCCTCCACGGTTGCCGCACCGAACGAGGCATCTACAGGTGTAAATAAGGGTTACGACACCAGCCTGACCCCCACCCTGACCAACGGTTCAACCCCCGAGTGGTCAGCTGGAGATGCGGAGAAGGTCGGCCACTTCTGGGGCACAGCTGCCAAATTGAAGGATGGCAGCACTGGCCTGGGTGATGCTTGGTGGACCCATACCCAACGCCCCGTACCCATTTACTACAAGGGTGCAGATAGTGAGTTGATCGAGGAGTTTGTTGGTACGGGCATCGAGGCCTACGGCACCGTGATTAATGGTATTCCTAACATGATTGACCAAGCCCATGTGGACTTGGCCATGGAGGCGAGCCTCCTGGGTGGTAGCACCCCGGAGCAGCGTCTAATGACTGCCCAAGACTCTGTTGTGAGCCCCACGCTCGCCTTCACCAGCGTCAGCGACGACCTCTTGGTTGCCAATGCGGCCCAACAGCTCACCTTCAAAGCGAACACGATCTTTACCGGTGCTGGCGACGACGAGGTGGACAGCGACCTGAACGACAGCTTCCGCAATACGATCTTCACTGGTTCCGGCGCCGACGTGATCTATGCCGGCAGCCGCGATGTGATCACCGGTGGCAGTGGCGACGATGTGATCACTGCCAATGGCGGCAATGGCAACCGCCTCAGCGGCAATGCCGGAAACGACGACTTCATCATCGGCAGCTCCGGTAATCGGGCGCTAGGCGGTTTAGGCGACGACCGGTTCGAGATCCTTGAAACTGCAGGCACCAACTACCTCAATGGTGGCGCTGGCTATGACCAATTCTGGCTGATTAGGTCTGGAGATGGCCCCACTGCTAAGCAGTTCGTGATGGACTTTACTGCCGGCGAAGACAAAATCGGCCTGCAGGGAGTCGCTTTCAGCGCCCTCAGCTTCACCCAAGTGGGTGGCGACACCCTCCTGAAGATGGGCGCAACCGAGCTTGGCCACTTCACTAATATGAGTGCTGGGGTGCTGAACAACCAGGCCAACTTCGCTGGCTTGGCCTGACACATCGTCTGATTGGGACTTTTGATTCCGTGAGCCTGATCTCCAACTTGATTGGAGTTCAGGTTCATTTTTTAAGAGAATTTGGTCAACTGGGGATCACTTTAGCTTGATCCGCTTTTGATCAGCAGCTCAGCTTTACCGCAACACACACAACAACAAAGCGCAATTCATCCGAACCATGTCATCACCTTCCATCACTTTCAACCATGGCGTGGCTTCGGGCGATCCTTACGTAGATTCAGTCATTCTGTGGACCCGGGTTACACCGCCCCAGGGACTGGATGCCAAAATTGATGGTACTTGGCAAGCCTCACTAAGCCCTGGCTTTGAGCCCGATTCGATTGTCGATAGCGGTACGTTTAGCACCACCGCCGCCCGCGACTGGACTGTCAAGGTGGTGGCCGATGGTCTCAAGGCAGACACCACCTACCACTACCGCTTCCTGGTCGGCGATGTGGAGTCGACGGTGGGCCAAACCAAGACCCTGCCGGTGGATAGTGATGCGGTGCGCCTGGCCGTGTTCTCCTGCGCCAACTTCACTGCCGCAGACACTTTCGCGGCCTATGGCCGCGCCGCAGCCATCAACGCCGTCAATCCTTACGACGCGCTGGTGCACCTGGGCGACTACATCTATGAATACGGCCCCGGAGGGTATGGAGCCGCCGAGGACGCCGCCAAGGATCGGGGCTTCCTGCCGAACCGCGAGATCGTCAGCCTCGATGACTACCGCCAGCGCTACGCCCAGTATCACACCGATCAAAACCTCCAGGCCCTGCGCGCCGCAGCGCCCCTGATCGCGATTTGGGACGACCACGAAACAGCGAATGACAGCTGGAGTGGTGGTGCCCAAAACCACCAGACTGAAACCGAAGGCGAGTGGATTGCCCGCCGTGATGCCGCCCTCAAGGCTTACTACGAGTGGCTGCCGATCCGTGAACCACTCCTGCGTCAAGGCGTCGACAAAGGTGATGCCAGCACACCCCTGACCCAGGGCTACCGCTCCTTCAACTTCGGGGATGTCCTGGATCTGCATGTACTCGAAACCCGGCTAACGGCCAGGGATGAGCAACTCGACTACCCGGACGCGGCAGCCGTGCAGGCCCGCATTGGCGCGATCCTCGCAAGCCCCACAGACTTGACCGCCTACGCCACGAGGCTTGGAGTTACCCCTCCCGTAGGCCAACAAGCGATCGCGGCCTTCGCCCCTTCCCTGGCACCCGTCGTTACCCAGGAGCTGGTAATTGCCGCCGTGCAGAAAGCCTGGGGAGATCCAAACAGGGATCTGATTGGGGATACCCAGCTGGCTTGGTTGCAAAACCAGATGGGCCAATCGAAGGCTGCCTGGCAGGTGCTCGGCCAACAGGTGCTGATGCAGTCGATGGCGGTGCCCGCCGAGCTGCTTTTGAACGCCGGTAATTTAAGCCTGCTGGACAAATATGCTGCTCCGCTGCAGAAACTAGCCACCGGCACCGCCTTTGCTGAGCTTTCGGCGGCCGAGCAGGCCCTGTTCGCTGAAGGCGGCAAAATTCCCTACAACCTTGATGCCTGGGATGGCTACGGCGTCGAGCGGGAAACCATCCTTCAAACCGCCCTCGCCCAAGGCAAGCGCCTAATTAGCCTTGCCGGCGACACCCACAACGCCTGGGCTGGTGTGCTCGACACGATGGCCCCTGGCAGCAAGCCAGCTGGCACGGTGGCGGGTGTGGAATTTGCCACCCCAGGAGTCACGTCCCCAGGGCTTGAAAAATACTTTCCCGGTGCAGACGGTTACATCCGTGATAAGTACCCTTCGGTGGATGGCCTCGATGGCCTATTCCGCGGCTATGTAAGCGGCCTCAAGTATGCCGATCTGAACCGCCGCGGCTTCCTAGAACTCACAGTCACAGCTGAAAAGGCTGAGGGCAATTTCCAATTGTTGAATGGCTTCGATGCCAACTCAGGCGCTTCCCAATGGAGCAGTGAAACAGTTGTCACGACACGCGAACTCAACCTCAGCGTGAACCAGCTAATCAGCTGGGAACCAACCTGGCGCGAGCTTGATCTCGTCCTCGGTGTTGCCGTGGATGCTGCCGGCACCGTGACAAGGCTCAACCCCGCGTCCTATGCCAGCGTCCCCCGCGAGGGCGTGCAGTTTGCCGACGTCTCGATCCAGGGTTCGGACGGCGCGGATCGTATCTTTGCTGGTGTGGGATCGCTTATTGACGCAGCCGGCGGAAGCGACGAGCTGTTCAACACCGACAGCCAGGGCAGCAACCGCCTGGTCGGCGGTCTTGGGTATGACACTTTCTACCTGAATGCCAGCACTGATGCTGTGATCGGCGGGCGGTTGATTAGCGATGCTTCTGGGCCGCGCTCAACCATCCTCTATCCAACAGCTGCAATTATCGATCAGACCCCAGATAAGTTCTACATTCTCTCCGATACAGTTACTGGTGACACCAGCAGAGTGTCCATCGTTGATTTTGAGATTGGCACTGATCAGGCCTTCATCGATGGCAAGCCGGTTTCAGGAAACTGGCAACTCGCTAAAGAAGAGTTGCTGAAGGCTGGAGTTAGCGTTAACGCAGCACCGATCCTCACGGAAGCAGCCACGGGTTTAACCCTAAATCTTGTCCCTGGCGTCAACGCTCTGATAGCCCCATCGGCGACCTACGGGCAAGACCCAGATGGTGATCAATTGAGCTTGGTCGTACTCCGTGGACCGGATTGGATCACCATTGATGGCCTCAACATCAGTATCAATACACCTAAAGGTCTCAAGGCTGAAGATGTTGCCACACTAGACCTAGAGCTGGGCTTCTATGACGGTAAAGCAATTACCCCATACAGTCCAACGTTGGTCTTTAAGGAAGCACCTCCGCAACCCGCTAATACTTCCGTTCTGGGGGTGACCACCCCAACTGGCGAAGTCAAAACCTTCGCCCTAAGGCATTATGGAGGCAACTTTAATCCCACTAAATCTGCTCAATTGATGGACACAGTTGAGAAAGTCAATAAGCTAGACACAAGCTATCGAGATAACGTTACTAACGCTGCTGTAACCCTTTCTGAAAGGGCCTTGAACTTCGAGGCAGATATTGAAGCGAAAATCTCGGCCTTTAACGTTGGTGTGGATTTGGGCGCCTTCATCAATACCCTTCCAGCCGCCTCAAAGCACCTTACCTACTACTCAATTGATTCTCAAGGCAAAGTTACTCCTCTCACCTACAATCCTTTCAAGGGTGGTGGTGCTCGCTTTTACGATCGTAGCGGCGATGGTGTCGCCGATTTCGTCAGCCTCAAGCTGATTGATGGAGGCTATGGTGATAAGGATGGAACTGTTAACGGCACGATTGTCGACCCTTCAACTGTTGGCACCGCTGATCTGAAACCCGTGCTTCAGATGGGTGCGCTCGGCATCCTAAAAGCATCGGATCCAAGCAATACCTCCGCATCGGCTAACTTTTTCTTAAAAGCATCCCTCCAAACCCTTCCATCCAGTGCCAATCAAATTGGTTATTTGGTACTGGACGAGAGTCAAGTAGCGAGGGCTGCCTCCCTAGATCTGGACACCATTCGTCGGCAATCTCAAATCTTATTTACGACACTTGAAAATAGTGACGTGATGTTGCCGTCCAGCACCACTTTCACCAAAGACATTTTGCTCCTTAACAACCAAAATGTTCGTTTCTTTGAAGTGATAGACGGCACCATAGATCAACTCACCAGTGCCATGGACCCACGCCTGAGCTTCTTCAATGCAACCTTGAGGAATCAAAGCTCTGCCGAGTTCTCTTCATCTAGTGGTGTTAGCTTCATCCTCAATCTTCAAGACAGCAATCAAGGTCTCAGTGCCTTGATTGGGCAAGAGCAGGGCACGGCAGCTGTGCTTGATTTCTCGTCATTCACTACGGGCGAAGTTATCCGGGGGACCCTTCATATGGGCCGTGAAGCCAGTTACGATTCCATTACCGGCTTCTACCGAACCCTAGATTCGAGTGGCTCTGTGCGTACGGCCAGTGGTGTTGTACTGCGTCCTGAGGATGCTGGTTACGCCGCTGCAGCCATACGCACTGAAAATCGTGTGGACAGCCTCTCTGGCTTGAGCATTGGCAACAAACAAACATCCTCGAAAGCCGTCGCACTCAGCGAAACCTCCTTCTTGGCGCCCTTTGCCCAGGTGAATGGCAACACTTTCTTTGGTTTTGCCGCTGCCAATACGGATAAGATCAGCCACTTCCGTGTTCTTGGCACAAACATATTTGGCCTAGAAGATATGCTTGGCGGTGGTGATCGTGACTTTGACGATAATGTTCTCGTCTTTAAGTTTGACACTATTGCCTAAATCAGTAGACCGGCAAACTTATTAATTCGCGGCCATTCTTGGCTGGCGCTTAATCATTCCCAGCGCCAGACCAATACAACCCAATCTCCTGCTAAACAGGATTCAAGCCCCTGCCCTAGGGCAGGGGCTTTTTTGTTTGTGGACGCTCAACAAGTTTGTCGTCGGACACCCGGCCTAGTTTTATTCCCCTATTCTCACTCAAATGGGCTGGGTTTTCCAGTGTCTCCTTAGCTTTACTCGGGCAAAAACCCCGGCGACTGGCTTATACAATTGCAAAGCTGCACAGCCGGCGGCCGCCTAATCAAGCCGGCGTCGGCTAAATCACGCGTCACGATTACCCAGCGCCCGCTGCGCCGCCTTACCAGCCAGCCAAACGCTGGCGACGGTGGCCAGCAGGCCGCCTATGCGCAGAGCCCAGGTGCCGGCATCGGCCTCGCCGGAGAGCACTTCGCCGAAGCGGGCCACATCGCCGGCCAGGGCGCCCAGGCCGCAGAACAGAATCGTGCCGGGCAGGATTCCGATCAAGCCAATGGAGTAGTCGCGCAGGCTCACCTCGCTGAGGCCATAGGCGAAATTGAGCAGGGAGAAGGGAAAGGCCGGCGAGAGACGGGTGAGCAGCACCAGCTTCAGCCCCTCCCGGCTCACCGCCTGCTCGATCGCCAGCAGCTTCGGCACAACCGCCAGGCGCCGGCGGGCCCAGTTGCGCAACCAAGTGCGACCGAGCAGGAAAGCGGCCTCGGCCCCCAGGCAGGCCCCTACAAACACGATCAAACTGGCCCACCAGGTGCCATACAGGGCGCCAGCCAGCATCGAAGCCCATACCCCTGGTAGCAGCAGGGTTACCCAGAGGGCGTAGAGGGGCACAAAGACCAGGGCGCCTGCAGGAGAGCGCAGGGCGGGCAGCAGCAGGTCGAGCAGTGCCGATCCATCCATGAACGAACCGTAGCGGTGGGCAGAGCCAGCCCGGCGCCTTATAACCGGCCCAGGCGAGGACACATGCAACGATTACCATGCCCAGTCCCACGGGTCGCAAGGGGGGCCGCGGACCCTGGCCGATGGTGGCGGCCCTGCTCGCCTTGGTGCTGCTTGCCGGCCTCGGCAGTCGCCTGTGGCAGCAACGCCAGCAGAAGCAAGTCGAAGCGCGGAAGGCCGTACCGCTGCTGCCCCGCCAGGTGTCCGCCCTGGGCCGGATCGAGCCCCTGGGCGGCATCAGCCAGGTGTCGGTGCCCAGTTCCCTGAGCAATGACCGGGTGCGGGAGATCCTGGTGAAGGAAGGCCAGGAGGTGCGTAAAGGCCAACCTCTGGCGGTGCTCGAAAGCATCGACACCCTGGAGAGCAGTGTGCGCAAATCCGAGGCGGAGATCCGCGTGGCCGAGAGCAAGCTGGCCGCCCAGGACAGCGTCATCGCCCGCTACAAGGCCGACCTGGGCCAGGCCAGTGCCGAGGCACGCCGAGCCGAGCAACTGTTCGCCGCAGGGGCCACCAGCGCCAACCGGGTCGAAAAGCTGCAGGCTGACGAAAGCAGCGCCAAGGCCCAGGTGGCCGAAGCGATCGCCACCAAGGCAACCCTGGTGGAGGATCTGCGTTCCAGCCGGGCCTCCCTGGACAAGGACAAGACCGAACGGGCCAAGGCCACGGTGCTAGCGCCGTTCTCCGGCACCGTCTTCAAGGTGCATGCCCGCCCCGGCGACAAGGTTGGTGAGGATGGCCTGCTGGAAATGGGCGACAGCAGCCGCATGGGCGTGATCGCCGAGGTTTATCAGAGCGATCGGCCGATGATCGCCCTGGGTCAGAAGGCCAGCCTCAGTGCGGATGGTTTCAAGGGCCGCAAGGTGGAGGGCCAGGTGGTGGAGATTGCCCGGGAGGTCAGCCGTCAGACCGTGTTCAGTGGCCAGGCCGGCGAGAACCTGGACCGGCGAGTGCTGGAAGTGAAGATAGGCCTTGCCCCGCAGGAGTCGGCCCTCGCCAGCCATCTGAACTACCTGCAGGTCAATGTGCTGTTCGCCCCGCTGACCGCGGCCCAGCAGGCTGACCAGAAGGCGGCCCGGGATCGCGTCCTGAGTGGCGCGCCATGAACCCGTTCGCCGCGCTGCGCCGCACGCCCCTGGCCTGGCGGCAGACCAGCCATCGACCGATGCGGCTGCTGGCCGCGATCGCCGGTGTCAGCTTCGCCAACGTGCTGGTGTTCTTCCAGCTGGGTCTGGCCAGCGGGTTGTACGCCAGCCAGAAGCGGCCGCTGCAGCGCCTCAATGGCGAGCTGGTGATGGTGAGCCGCCGCTACACCAACCTGGGCGAACCGCTCAACCTGCCGCGCAGCCGCCTGATGCAGGCCCTGGGGGTGCAAGGGGTGGAAGCGGTGACACCGCTGTACATCGGCAAGACCGACTGGCTGAACCGCGACAGCCGCGAGAAAAAGCAGGCCCTGATTTTTGGTCTGGCGCCGGAGAATCCAGCCCTACGCATCCCCGAACTAGAGGCCGATCGCGGCAAGTTGCTGCGTCCCGATGGCCTGTTCTTCGACACCCTCTCCAAGAAGGCGGCCGGTCCAGTGGCCCAGGTGGTGACCAAAGACGGCTTTTATGACACCGAACTGCGTGGCAAACGGGCGGTGGTGAATGGCCTGTTCACCATGGGCCTCACCTTCGCCGCCGACATCAACCTGCTGACGTCGGCCAGCAACTTCAAAACCTGGTTCCCCGATCAGAGCAATGACGACATCCAGCTCGGCGTGATCCAGCTGCAACCGGGCGTGAGCCCGCAGCGGGTGCAGGCCACCCTGGAGAGCTTCCTCGATCCCTCGGTCAGGGTGCTGACCCTCCAGCAGCTGGAGGCGGTGGAGGTGGACCACTGGCGCAACAACACCTCCTTCGGTCTGATCTTCAACCTGGGGGTGCTGGTGGGCCTGATCGTCGGCGCGATTATCGTCTATCAGATTCTCTATTCCGACGTCAGTGATCACCTGCCGGAATACGCCACGATGAAGGCGATGGGCTACAGCGATCGCTTCGTCGTCGGCATCATCGTGCAGGAATCGGTGCTGCTGGCTGCCCTGGCCTTCGTGCCCAGCCTGGTGCTGGCGATCGGGCTCTATGCCGTGCTGGCCAACTCCACCTCGCTGCTGATCGCTATGACCGCCCAGCGAGCCGTTGCGGTGTTCGCCCTGACCCTGACGATGGCGGCCGGATCGGGCTGGCTGGCCACCGGCAAGCTGCGGCGGCTCGATCCCGCCGACATCTTCTGATGGGGTCGCTGGACGCTGCAGCCGGGCCACCCGATCACACCGGGCGCGAACTGCGGATCGAGGTGCAGCATCTGAACCACTGGTTCGGCGAGGGGGACACCGCCAAGCAGGTGCTCACCGACATCAACCTGACCGTGCATGCCGGCGAGATCGTGATCCTCACCGGCCCCTCCGGCTCGGGCAAGACCACCCTGCTGACCATGCTCGGCGGCCTGCGGGCCGCCCAGAGCGGCAGCCTGCGGGTGCTGGGTGAAGAGCTGCTGGAGGCCGACAACACCACCCTGACCCGGCTGCGGCGCCAGGCCGGCTTCATCTTCCAGGCCCACAATCTGCTGCCCTACCTGACGGCCCTGGAGAACGTGCGCTTCGGCCTGGAGGTCAGCCCCGTCTGGCTGGGGCAAGGCCGGCTGGCGATGGATGACTGCGCCGCCGCCATGCTGGGCCACGTGGGACTGGGGGAACGGGTGCAGTACTACCCCGAGAAACTCTCCGGCGGCCAGAAGCAGCGGGTGGCGATCGCCCGCGCCCTGGCCCCTAGCCCCCGATTGCTGCTGGCCGATGAACCCACCGCAGCCCTCGACAAGACCTCCGGTCGCGATGTGGTCGACCTGTTCCGCCAGCTGGCCGACAGCCACGGCGCCGCGATCGTGATGGTGACCCACGACAACAAGATCCTCGATATCGCTGACCGAGTGGTGAACCTGGAGGACGGCCGACTGGTGGCGAGCGCCTGAGCCCGAGGCTCAGCCCAAATCCCCCAGCCGTCTGCGGGCCAGGGCCGCCTGGGCTTCAGCTTCGGCCAGGTTTGCCTTGCACTCCAGCACCACCTCAGGCGGGGCCTTATCTGCAAAGTTGGGATTGGCTAGGCGACCCGCCAGGCCCTTGATCTCCCTATCGGCCTTGGCGATGTCCTTCTCCAGGCGGCCGCGCAGGGCGTCGAGATCCACCAGGCCCTCGATGGGCAACAACACCTGCAGCTCACCGCTCACGCCAGCCAGGGCCTTGGCGGCCGGAGCAGCTTCGGCCTGCTCGGGGCTAAGCACCGCCACGCTCTCGGCTCGGGTGAGGGCCGTGATGTCGGGGCTGGCCTCCTGCAACAGGGCTGCCAGCTCAGCGCGGCCAGTCACAAACGACACCGGCGCGCTCTGGCTGGGCTTGAGCCCCGCCAAAGCCCGCAGGTTGCGCACCACCCGAATCGCCTCGATCAGCTCGGCAAACTGGGCCTCAAGCTGGTCGTCTAGAGCGGCCTGATCAAGTGCCGGCCAGCTCTGCAGGGCCAGAAAGCTGCTCTCTGGCTGGCCAGTGAGGCCGTGCCACAGCTCCTCACTCAGGTGCGGCATCAGCGGATGCAGCATCACCAGCAACTCGCCAAGAACCTTGGCCAACACGGCGCGGGCGGTGCGCTGGTCGGCAAGGGCTGCTGGGCATGGATTTTCACCTGGATTGAGCCGCCGCTTGATCAACTCCACATACCAATCGCACACCTCGTTCCAGGCGAACTCATAAAGCCCCTTGGCCGCCTCGCCTAGGCCGTAGTTGCCATAGCGCTCCGCCGTTTCGCGGTTCACCCGCGCCAGCCGCGACAGGATCCAGCGATCCGCCAGCTGCAGCGCCGCCGGATCCGGCTCGCCCAGCGAAGCGGGCGTCTCCCCCCCCAGATTCATCAGGGCGAAGCGGGTGGCATTCCAGAGCTTGTTGGCGAAGTTGCGCGAGGCCTCCACCGTGGCGGAGGTGTCGGATTTGCGGTCGTAATCGAGGCGGATGTCCTGGCCGGCACCTGCCACCTCACGCACCAGGGCAAACCGCAGGGCATCGGCGCCGTAGCGCTCAATCAGCAGCAGCGGGTCGATGCCGTTGCCAGACGACTTACTCATCTTGCGGTTCTGTTCATCCCGCACCAGGCCGTGGATGTACACGTCTTTGAAGGGAATCCAAGGGATTCCAGAACCTTCCCTTCCACTCATGAGGGCTCCGGCCATCATCGTCATCCGGGCCACCCAGAAGAAGATGATGTCAAAGCCCGTCACCAGCACGCTGGTTGGATACCAGCGCTCCAGGTCGGCAGCATCGGCATCGGGCCAGCCCAGGGTGGAGAAGGGCCAGAGGCCGCTGGAAAACCAGGTATCGAGGGCGTCGGGGTCCTGCTCCAGCACCACGGGATGGGCGTGGGTGCCGCCGCCAAATTGGGCTTCCGCCTTCGCCATGGCTTCAGACTCATCGCGGGCCACCACATAGGGGGTGTTGTCGGTGATCACGCCGCCCGTTTCACTCACCACAAACCAGGCGGGGATGCGGTGGCCCCACCACAGCTGACGGGAGATGCACCAGTCGCGGATGTCGGTGAGCCAGTCGCGATACACCTTGCTCCAGCGCTCAGGCACGAAACGGGGATCGGCGTTCTCGAGGGCCTCACGGCAGCGGGCCGCCAGCGGCTCGGTTTTGACAAACCACTGGGTGGAGAGCAGGGGCTCCACCGGCACCTTGCCGCGATCGGAGAAGGGCACGCTGTGGCGGTAGTCCTCCACCTTCACCAGGAAGCCTTCGGCGTCCATGGCCGCCACCACCGCTTGGCGAGCCTCGAAGCGATCCAGGCCGGCGAAGCGGCCGGCCGCTTCGTTCATCGAGCCGTCCTTGGCCATCACCGTAATTAGCGGCAGGTTGTGGCGCTGGCCGATCGCGAAGTCGTTGGGGTCGTGGGCTGGGGTCACCTTGACGCAGCCGGTGCCGAACTCCGCATCCACGTGGTCGTCGGCCACGATCGGAATCTGGCGGCCCACCAGGGGCAGGGTGAGGGTCTGGCCCACCAGATCGGCGTAGCGCGGATCCTTGGGATTCACCGCCACGGCCGTGTCACCCAGCAGGGTTTCGGGACGGGTGGTGGCCACTTCCAGGAAGCCGGCGCCGCTGGTCAAGGGATAGCGGAAATGCCAGAGATGGCCGTCCACCTCCTTCATCTCCACCTCCAGATCGCTCACCGCCGAACCCGAGGCCGGGCACCAATTCACCAGGTATTCACCCCGGTAGATCAGCCCCTGCTCGTGCAGACGGTTGAAAGCCTCGATCACGGCGGCGCTGCAGCCGGCGTCGAGGGTGAAGCGCTCGCGCTGCCAATCCACCGAGTAGCCCAGGCGGCGCAGCTGGCCCACAATCGTGCCGCCGCTCTCCGCCTTCCAGACCCAGGCCTTCTCGAGGAATGCCTCACGGCCCAGATCTTCCTTGCGCTGGCCCTCGGCCTTGAGCTGCTTCTCCAGGATCGTCTGCACGGCGATCGAGGCGTGGTCGGTGCCCGGCAGGCAGAGCACGTTTTTGCCGCGCAGGCGCTGGAAGCGCACGATCGTGTCGATCAGGGCCGTGTTGAAGGCGTGGCCCATGTGCAGGCTGCCGGTCACATTCGGCGGCGGAATCACCACAGAAAAAGGCTCACCCGGTGCCGCAGGATCCGGGTGAAAGGCACCGCTGCTCTCCCAGGCGTGCTGCCAGCGGCTTTCCGTGCCCGCCGGGTCGTAGGTCTTGGGCAGGGCCGCTTCAGGGGCTGGGGCAGACAGCTCGGTCACGGCGGTGGCGGCAGGCACTCGAGCCATGGTCGCAAAACGGGCTGAGGCCAGGGATAATTAGGCCGTAGAGCAAGGCAATGCCGCATCCCCGGGCCCCCTCACAGGCGACACGACGGCTGGCATCGCTCTCCGTACCCATGCTGGCCTCGCTGCTGCTGCTCGGTTGCGGCGCCGGCGATGGGCTGCCCAACGAGCTTTACCTCGGGGTGGAGGTGAACCCCGACGAGAAGATCGACGCCGAGCTGCGCGCCGACACCCTGCAGCGGCTGGGCGGGCTGGAGGCTGGCTACCGCCAGCTCCACCCCAACACCCGCTTTCAGTTCAGTCATTACCCCGAAAAAGAGCTGCAGTGGGCGATCCGGCGCCGCAACCGGGCCGGGCTGGGCCCCGATCTGCTGCTCCTCAACGGGGACGCAGCCGTGCGGATGCTGAACGCAGGAGTGATCGCGCCCTACCCACAAACCGGGGTGGATCTCAACCCATTCGATCCCCAGGTGCTCGATCGGCTGCGCAACCCCTCCGGAGATCTCGCCGGGCTGCCATTGCTGGTGGAAACCCAGCTGGCCTGCTTCAACCGCCGGCGACTGCCCACCGCACCAGCCACCCTGGAGCAGCTGCTTGACACGAGTGCAAAGGGCCATCCTGTGGGCCTCTCGATGGAGGTCTACAACCTCTTCTGGACAGTCGGCAGCCTTGGTGCGGTCGACGCCATCGATACAGCCGCAGCCGGCAGGCAACCCAGCTGGGCCCAGCAGCAGGCGATCGAGCGCTGGCTCACCTGGCTGCAAAACGCCAATATCCAACAGCTCTTCACCTTCTACGCCAGCCAGGCCTCGGCGGAAGCGGAATTCCAGGCGGGCCGCCTCGACTGGTTCCCCTGCCGCAGCGCGTCCATACCACGGCTGCGCAAAGCTCTGGGGGATGGGCTCGGGGTGGCGCCCCTGCCGGGCGGCGAGTGGGGTGATGCGAGTCCGATCAACAAGCTTCGGGTGTTGGCCCTCGGCACCAATGCCAGCCGCAGCAGCCGCGAGCGGGCCCTGGCCTTCAGCCGCTTCAGCGTGAACCCCCTGAGCCAGAGGAGTCTCACCCTGGGCTCCCAGGTGGTGCTGCCGGCCAACCGCTTCGTGAGGGTGCCGGTGAGCAGCTCGAAAGTGCTCAGCGCCATGGTGACCTCGGCCCAGCAGGGCAGCCAAACCCACACCCTGGCGGAGCTGATGCACAGCAACGATCCCCGGATGGCCGAGATCCAGACCCTGCTCACCAGGTTGGTGTTTGGAGAGATGCAGCCCACCACGGCCGGCCAGAGGCTGGTCGCGATCCTGCGGAACCGGCCATGAGAGAGCTGTTGCTGGAGGTGCTGGGCTGGCTGGGCTATCTGGAGCGGCCCACCGTTCTGCTGCAACTGGGTGTGGCGATCGGGCTGATGGTGTTGCGGCGGTTTGCGGCGCGCCGAAACTGGCTTCCGCGACTGCGGCCTCAGCAATACACCCCCCTGGCGCTTGTGGTGCTGGCGGCCAGCTGCCTGCTGCTGGCCCTCCTGGGGCTGCCCTACGGACTCAGCGGCCAGCTGGGAGTGCTCTGGCTGGGCTGGTACGGCCTCAACCAGCTGCAGCCGCTGCTGCAACGTTGCCTCGGCGCGAAAGCGGCGCGGCAACTCGAGAGCCGCCTGCTGCGACCTGGCTATCTACTGCTGGCGGCCCTGATGCTGATCACCACCGTCGACAGCATCAGTGATCTGGCCGTGGCCCCCCTGGGCAGCATGCTGGGTGTGCCCGTCGATGCGGGCAAGCTATTCAACGCCGCCCTGATCACCTACCTGGTGCTGGTGGGCTCGGGGCCACCGGCAGCGGGCGTGGCCCGGCTGGTGCAACGGGCCTTGGCATCCAGCGATGGCAGCCGCAAAGCCTTGGAGTTGATGCTGCGCTACTCCGTGGTGGGCTTGGGCCTGGTGGCCGTGGGGGTGCACCTGGGCATCAACACCACCGCCCTGATCGCCGTGGCAGGTGGCCTCTCAGTGGGCCTGGGTTTCGGCATTAAGGAGTTGTTCTCCAACTTCATCAGCGGCATCTGGCTGCTATTCGAGGGCTCCGTGCGCCCAGGAGAAGTGTTGATGCTCGATGGCGATCCCTGTGAAGTTCGAAGTCTTGGACTGCGTGCAACCTTGCTTTGGCGTGATCGTGACAATGCCGAGCTGCTAATCCCGAACCAGACCTTCTTCACGCAGGCGGCCACCAGCTACACCGCTAGCGACCGCATGCGCCGCAGCCAGGTGAACGTTGGAGCGGCCTACCACCACGATCCAGTTGAGGTGATCGCCCTGCTGGAAGCCACGGCGCTGCTAGTGCCGCGGGTGCTGCCAAGCCCGGCCCCAAAGGGCTTGCTGCTCAGCTACGGCGATTCCGCCATCAACTACGCCCTGCGCTTCTGGATCGCCAACCCGATGGACAACGTGACCATCTGCAGCGAGGTGAACCAGGCCATCTGGAGGGCCTTCCGCGCGCACAACATCGAGATCCCCTTTCCCCAGCAGGTGGAGTATTCGATGGTGTGGCCGCCGGAACAGCACAAACCCAATCTCGATCGCCACTAACTGTGAGCCAAGCGGCTCATGTAGCACTCCCGGCTGCCGGCATTGATCCAGCCGGTAGCGATTGTTTTGGTGTGCTCCTCGCTCACCCTGCCTCGGTGGATGTGGGAGGGGCCAGCCGGGAAGATCACGAGTTTGCCCCGCTCAGCTGGCTCGTGGTGAGCCTGCCAATGAAACTCGGTGCCTCCGTTGGACACGTCGTTGCAATAGAGGATCCAGGCCAGCACGCGATGTACCGGCTCGGTCGCCTCGTCGCTGATTGTCCAGTCGCAGTGCCAGCGCTTGAAACCCTCACCAGGGGCGTAGCGCTGCAGGTTGAAAATCGGATTCACAAACAGCTCCTGCTCCGGGCAGCACTGGCGAAAGAGGGCCCGCTCCTGCAGGTAGCGCTCCAGCCCAGCCGTTACGCCGCGCAGGATCACCTCCGCCAGGGCGAAGGCCTCGGGATCGGAGCGGTCGATAGCCACCAGGCTGATGTCGGTGGAAATTTTGGCGGGCTCAGTTTTGCCGCCAGGGCCAAAGGCCACCCCGGGCCGCCGCAGGTCAACGCGGCGCTCATAAAAAGCCATCACCCCATCGGCGAGGGCCTCGAAGCCGGCATTGCGATAGGTAGCAACCAGGTTCATCAGGAGAGTTCCTGCCAGGGAAGGGCCAGGGCCGCCTCCAACTGCTGCCAGCGCTGCGGCTCCGCCGCGACCCTTATCAGCAGACCCAGCCGCTCCAGAGCCGCCACCACCCGCCCATGATCCAGGGGTCCAGCAGGCCCTAGGGGCAGCACCAACACCTGGGGCTCGGCGGGATCGGCAAGCACCCGCAGCTCCAAATCCTCCAGCTCACGCTCAAAAAAAATTCGCCGCATGCGGCCGGTGAGCCCTGGCCCCAGCGCCTCGGCATAAGCCTCCAGCGAGTCACGATCACCGCTGCAACCGCAATTGAGCGCCAACCAGATCAGCAACTTGGCCCAGCTTTCAGCGCTCCAGAGCGGCTGAAAGCTCTCACGGTGCTGCCGCACCAACTCGCCAATGGCGAAATCAAACAGGGTTGCCTGCAGGTTGATGGCATTCATGCCTGCCATCCTGCCCAGCTGCCGGCAGACTGCACGGGCATGCGACTGCCCAACCCATGGCCCTCGACTTCAACGACCCCGATTTGGAGTTCAGCGATCTCGTGTACGCCTACCAGAGCTGGGTAATGGCGGTGATCAACGACGAAAAGCTCGGCGGCGAAGAAACCCTGCTCACCGACGAGATCGCTGACGACGCCCTCAACGCCATGCGCTTTCTGCCCGGCGAAGTGACCAGCGCCATCGAAACCAGCCTCGCCCGTGTCTACGACGTAGATGCCGACGAACTCGCCAGCCTGCTGTTTCCAGAAGGCTGACGCCCCCATATGGAGCGCCCCAGAAATGCGCGATGCCGGGTTCGAACCAGCGACATCCTGCTTGTAAGGCAGGCGCTCTACCGCTGAGCTAATCGCGCGGTGTAGGCAAAATACACCCCATGGCTCAGGCCCCACTTCAACGCAAGCTGCGCTGGCAACTGGAGGCCCTCGGGGTGCGGCTGCTGCTGCTGGCGCTGCGGGGGCGCTCCCACCGCAGCATGGGCCGCGGCATTGCCCAAGCCCACCGGCTAGTCAGGCCCTGGCTGCGGCGGCGCCACACCACGGCGATCGCCAACCTGACGCGGGTCTATGGCGAGCAGCTCAGCCAGGGCCAGCGGGAAGCCATCGCCGAGCAGTCGATCAACAGCTTTTTTCTCTCCTGCCTCGAATCGATCATCCAACCGGTTGACGCCTGCTTGATCAGCGCTGAGGGGGAGGGGCTCGAGGAACTGTTGCGGCTGCATCGCCAGGGCCAGGGGGTGATCGTGGGATCGCTGCACCTGGGTTGCTGGGATCTGGGGCTGCGCTGGCTGAGCGAACAGCTGGACACCCCATCCGTCGTGTACCGCCCCGCCCGCAACCCCTACAGCGACGAGCTGCTCAACCGGGCCCGCCAGGCCAACAGCTACTGCGACTGGATTCCCCAGGCCGATGCCAGGTCGATGTTGCGCTGTCTGCACCGCGGCGGCAGCCTCGTGGTGATGACCGACCTCTACAGCCGCAACAGCGAAGCGCAGGTCGACTTCCTCGGCCTGAGCACCAACTTCGTCAAAGGGCCTGCGGCCCTTTCGCAAAAATCGGGTTGCCCCCTGTTTCCCGTGGCCCAGGTGCGGGAAGCCGACGGCCGCTTTCGACTGATCTTTGGCGCACCGCTATGGCCCGGCCAGGGTGCCGCCGCCCTGAGCGACCAGCTTGCCGCCGTAGCCCGCTGGCACGAACCCCTGATTCAGGCCTATCCGGAGCAGTACTACTGGATCAACCGGCGCTGGCGAACGGGCGATGGCAGCGGTGAGCGGCTGCGGCCCATCGGCCCACCCGTGCGCTGATCGATGGCCACCGGCCGCTGCCACGACCGGGCCACCTGGCTCCTGAGCCTGCCCTTTGGTCTGCTGTGGTGGCCCTGGCTGGGGTTGGCGGGGGTGAGCGTGGCTGGCCTGAGCTTTCTGCTAGGTGGCCTGCTGCTCTCCCCCGACCTCGACACCCGCTCCAACCCCACCCGCCGCTGGGGACCGTTGCGGCTGCTCTGGTGGCCCTACCGCAACCTGCTGCGCCATCGCTCCCTGATCTCCCACAGTCCCCTGCTGGGCACCAGCGGGCGCCTGGCCTACCTGGCGGCGCTGCTGCTGGTGAGCTGCCTGCTGCTGCAACCCCTCGGTGGGCCAGCACCCCACCAGCTCCTGGCCACCGCCCAGGCGCTCTGGCAGGGCGAGCGTCCGCTGCTGCTGGCCGCCCTGGTGGGCCTGGAGGCCAGCAGCTGGCTGCACCTGATCCAAGATGGCGACCCGATGCCGCGCCTGCCCCGCCTGCTGCGCCGCCGCCGCCGCCGCCGATGAGCCCCCAAACCCCAGCCCACCTTGAGGCCCTAGCTGAGCTGATCGCCGTGGTGGCTCGCCTGCGCGACCCCGAGGGCGGCTGCCCCTGGGATCTGGCGCAAACCCACGCCTCCCTGGTGCCCTACGTGCTGGAGGAGGCCCACGAGGTGGCCGATGCGATCCGCTCGGGCGACGATCACCACCTGGCGGAGGAACTGGGCGACCTGCTGCTGCAGGTGGTGCTCCACGCCCAGATCGCCAGCGAGGCAGGCAGCTTTGATCTGGCCCAGATCGCTGCAGGCATCAGCGCCAAGCTGGTGCGCCGCCATCCCCATGTGTTTGGCGGTGGCGAGCCGGCCAGCTGGGAGGAGATCAAGGCCGCAGAAAAACCCCAACCCGCCTCCACCAGCCCCCTCAGCGATCGGCTGGCCGGCAAGGTGCGAGGCCAGCCAGCCCTAGCCGGCGCCATGACGATCTCCAAGCAAGCCGCCGCGGCCGGCTTCGAGTGGGATGACATGGCAGGGGTGTGGGCGAAGGTGCACGAGGAGCTCGACGAGCTCAAGGAGGCTGTGGCCTCCGGGGATCGCCGCCATGCCCAGGAAGAGCTGGGCGACGTGCTGTTCACCCTGGTGAACGTGGCGCGCTGGTGCGGCATCGAACCGGAAGCCGGCCTGGCGGGCACCAACAGCCGCTTCCTCGATCGTTTCTCCCGGGTGGAAGCAGCCCTGGATGGCGACCTAAAGGGCCGCAGCATCGGCGAGCTCGAAGGCCTCTGGCAACAGGCCAAGGCCGAGATACGCGCTGAAAACAGGCCAACGCAAGGGTGCTGAGCCTTGAGCGCAACAGCCTCGCAAGTTCCGTACAACCTGTACAGATTTAGGGACACCCAGCCAACACCTCAATCCTCCGGCACCTCAATCCTCCGGCAGCTCAGTCCTCCGGCAGCTGAGGACGGGACCCCCGCTGCCCCTTGATCGCACCGCGCTGCTTCTTGGCCGCCAGACGCCGCTGCACAGAACCACGGGTGGGCCGAGTCGCCCGACGCGGTGGCGGTGGCGGCTTGATCGCCTCCTGCAGCAGCTCCACTAGGCGCCGCTGGGCCGCCACCCGGTTTTGCCATTGGGAGCGGTGCTCACTGGCCGCAATCACCACACAACCTTCCACCAGCTTTCCCTCCAGTCGTCCCAGGGCCCGGGCCTTGATCGTGGGCGGCAGCGCCGCAGAGGCCGCCAGATCAAACACCAGCTCCACCCGTGAATCGGTGGTGTTCACGTTTTGGCCGCCGGGGCCGGAGGAGCGAGAAAAACGCCAGGCCAGCTCGGCGGCGCCGATCACCAGCGCTGGGGTCAGCCGCAGATCCGCCGTGGGTCGCAGGGGAGCCATGGATTCAGCCTGTCACGGCCAACACACCGGCGATGCGCAAGGCTGGAGGCTGCGAAATTTTGGCCATGGGCTGGATCGACGAGGTCTTCGACGGCGTGCGCTATGGCCTGGAGGGCACGGTGGTCGCTGAACAGGATTCAGCCTTCCAAAAGGTGACGATCATCGACAGCCAGCGCTACGGCAAGGGCCTGCTGCTCGATGGCTGCTGGATGACTGCCGAGCGCCAGGAGCGGCACTACCACGAGGCGATCGTGCATCCGGCCCTCTGCAGCGCCGAGCGCATCGAGCGGGTGCTGGTGATCGGCGGCGGCGATGGCGGCACCGCCCGCGAGTGCCTGCGCCACGCTGGCGTGCAGCACCTCGACCTGGTGGAGATCGACGGCCTGGTGGTGGAGTGGAGCCAGCAGTACCTGCCCAGCATCGGCGGCGGCTGCTGGAGTGACCCCCGCTTCCACCTCACCGTCGGCGACGGCATCGCCTGGGCCGCCAATGCCCCTGAAGCCAGCTACGACGTGGTGATCGTGGATGGCTCCGACCCCGCCGGCCCGGCCGAGGGCCTGTTCAACCGCGCCTTCTTCGAGCACTGCCGCCGCATCCTGCGGCCCGGCGGCGTATTCGCCACCCAGAGCGAATCACCGGAAGCCTTCCGCCAGGTGCACATCGACACGGTGAAGCTGATCCGTGAGGTGTTCGGCCACGCCGATCCGATGTATGGCTGGGTGCCCATGTACCCCAGCGGCTGGTGGAGCTGGACGTTCGCCGCCACAGACGGCCGTCGCTACCTGCAGCCGGATCCCGCCCGCGCCGCGGCCGTCGACTGTGGCTGTGAGATCTGGTCCCCCCGCTGGCAGCGCGGCGCCTTTGATGCTGTGCCCGCCGCCATCGAGCGCGCCCTCAACGCCTGAGCCCGCCATGCCCGACCTTTCCCTGTTCGACACGGATTTGTTTGATTCAGACGGCGCCATCTACATGGGCAGCCAGCGCGACCCCGCCGGCTGCCGGGTGGGTCTGTTTGGCGTGCCCTACGACGGCACCACCTCCTTCCGCCCCGGCACCCGCTTCGGGCCGGCGGCAATCCGCGAGGTGAGCAGCGGCCTGGAGAGCTACTGCCCCCAGCTCGATCGCGACTTGGAGGAGCTGGCCATCGCCGACCTCGGCGCGGTGGAGATCCCCTTCGGCGCCCCCGAGCCGGTGGTGGCGGCCGTGAAGGCCGCCACCGAAGCCGTTCTGGCCCTGGGGCTAAATCCCCTGATGCTGGGTGGCGAGCACTCGATCAGCTCCGGCGCAGTGGCGGCCGTGGCGGCCCGGCACCCCGATCTGGTGCTGGTGCAGCTCGATGCCCACGCCGACCTGCGCCAGGAATGGCTCGGCGCCCACCACAGCCATGCCTGCGCCATGCGCCGCTGCCTAGAGGTGCTGCCCAGCCAGCAGCTGCTGCAGATCGCCATCCGCAGCGGCACCCGCGAAGAATTCAGCGAGTTGAGGAGCAGCGGCCGCCTGGTGGCCATTGAGCGGATGGCCGAAAGCCTGAAACCCCTGCGCGGCAAGCCCCTCTATCTCACAGTGGATCTGGATTGGTTTGATCCAGCGGTGATGGCCGGCACCGGCACCCCGGAGCCCGGCGGCTTCCTCTGGCGGGATTTCGCTGCCCTAGTGGAGGAGCTGCGCCACCACAACCTGGTGGCCGCCGATGTGGTGGAGCTGGCGCCGATGCTGGATGCCACCGGCGTCAGCAGCGTGCTAGCCGCCAAGGTGGTGCGCAGCCTGCTGTTTCTGCTCGACCGTTAATGCCGAAAGCCGATCAGTAGCAGCAGGTGCCGCTGGTGCGCTGCTCACGCAGGCGCTCGTGCTGCTGGCTGATCAGCAACACCGCCAGAGTCGGGTGGTTGTGGAGCAGGTTGAGGAAGCGCAGGCGATCGAGCCGCAGGATCTCAACAGGGGTACGGGCCACGGCTTCGTTGCGATAAATGCCGTCGCGCCAAAGGATGTCTTGATAGCTGAACAGCTCTCCGGGGCGATAGCAAAGCCTCTCGCCGCTCTCGCCTATCACTTCAATGATGCCGCGGCGCACCCCATAAATCGAGTCGGCCCGGGAGCCCCTGGAAAACACCTTGGAGCCGGTGGGCAGGGTGAGAAATTCGCAATCCACTTGAGCTGCCAGCAGCTCCAGCGAAGTCGTGATCGTTACCGAAGCAACCATGCTCCTCCACCCCCTAATCGAAACCAGAGACCCCTTAATACAGCTCTGCCGCCCAAGGCGGCTAGCCATGGCGAGCACAGTTGCCAAATAAGCCCCGAATCCAGGCCGAATTACGGATTTACTTTAGCTTTTGCCAAAGGCTGATTCAAGGCTGAGCTGCTGGTTCGGCTGGGCTGGTGCTGGTGTCCCCCCAGCTGCTGGCGCCGCATTAATCGCAGGCAGCCGCGGCGGCCGGGCCGTCCAGTGGTGGCACCACAGCTCCAGCGCCAATTCGGGATGGATCGGCAACTGGCGCAGCTGACACCAGCCGAATTCAGCGCCACTGGGTGGGGCGCAATGGCGGCAGCTGCGGCAGCAAGGGCGCTGACCCATCCAAGGGAGAAATCTGGTCTCTTAAGTTATGGACGTTTGGTCAAAGTGGTATCGAATACAGCGAATCTTCCAGGTTCCTTATTGATTCCGCAGGCCTGCATAGGATCCGGCCATGGGTTTAATCCGCACCCCCCTGTTTGAAGCCGCCCAAGCCGCGGGTGGCCGGATGGTGCCCTTTGCCGGCTGGGAGATGGCCGTGCAATTTGAGGGCTTGGTGGCAGAGCACCAGGCCGTGCGGCGCCGCTGCGGCATCTTCGACATCTCCCACATGGGGGTGCTGACCCTGCGGGGCGCAGGCGCCAAAGAAGCCCTGCAGGCTCTGGTGCCCACCGACCTGTTTCGCATTGGCCCCGGCGAAGCCTGCTACACGGTGCTGCTCAACGAGCGGGGCGGCATCCGCGACGACTTGATCGTTTACGACCGCGGCTGGCAGGCGGATGGCCAGTGCCACGAACTGCTGCTGGTGATCAATGCCGCCTGCGCCGCAACCGACACGGCCTGGATCCGCAGCCAGCTGGAGCCCCAGGGCATCAGTGTTGAAGATCGCAAAAGCGATGGCGTGCTGCTGGCCCTGCAGGGCCCGGAGGCGGCGGCCCGGCTGGAGGAGTTGGCGGGTACCGACCTGAGCGGCCTGCCCCGCTTCGGCCACCGGCAGCTGAAGCTGGCTGGCGCCAGCGCCTTTGTGGGCCGCACTGGTTACACCGGTGAAGACGGCTTCGAACTGCTGCTGAACCGGCCAGACGGCCTGCTCCTATGGGACCAATTGCTGGCCAGCGGCGTCAGCCCCTGCGGCCTCGGCGCTCGCGACACCCTGAGACTGGAGGCGGCCATGCACCTCTACGGCCACGAGCTGGATGAGCACACCACACCCCTGGAGGCCGGCCTGGGCTGGCTGGTGCACCTGGAAATGCCCAAAGCCTTCATTGGTCGCGAGGTGCTGGAGCGCCAAAGCGCCGCGGGGGTCCAGCGGCGCCTGGTGGGATTGAAGCTGCAGGGCCGCGCCATCGCCCGCCATGGCTACCCGGTGCTGGCTGCCGGGGCTGCAGTGGCTAGTGAGCCGCTGGGGCACATCACGAGCGGCAGCTGGTCACCCAGCCTCGAAGAAGCGATCGCCCTGGCCTACGTACCAGCCAGCGCCGCCAAGCTGGGCACCGAGCTGGCGGTGCAAATTCGCGGCAAGGCCGAGCCAGCGCTGGTGGTGAAGCGTCCCTTCTACAAGCGCTGACGCAGAAACAGCCCTTCGCTGACGCCACCGGGTGGGACAATCGCCCATTCACTCCGGATCTCAGCATGCGCAGCCACGGATGCGGCGACCTGCGTCACGACGCCAGCGGCCAGACCGTGCAGCTCTGCGGCTGGGTAGACCGATGTCGTGACCACGGCGGCGTGATTTTTGTCGACCTGCGCGACAGCAGCGGCAGCGTGCAGATCACTGTCGATCCCGACAATGGAGCCGAGATGTTCGCAATTGCGGAGCACCTGCGCAACGAAACGGTGATTCAGGTGGCCGGCAAGGTGCGGGAGCGACCCGCCGATGCCATCAACGACCGACTGGCCACCGGCCGCATCGAGGTGCTGGCCAGCGCCATCACCGTGCTCAACGCCGTGAAGGGCAACCTGCCCTTCCCCGTGTCGGTGCACGACGAGGAGAACACCCGCGAAGAGCTGCGGCTGCGCCACCGCTACCTCGACCTGCGCCGCGAGCGCATGAACAGCAACCTGCGCCTGCGCCACCGCACCGTGCAGGCGATGCGCCGCTTCCTTGAAGAGGCGGGCTTTATCGAGGTGGAAACCCCGGTGCTCACCCGCTCCACCCCCGAGGGCGCCCGCGACTACCTGGTGCCCAGCCGGGTGTGCGGTGGGGAGTGGTTTGCCCTGCCCCAGTCGCCCCAGCTGTTTAAGCAGCTGCTGATGGTTGGCGGCCTGGAGCGCTACTACCAGGTGGCCCGCTGCTTCCGCGACGAAGATCTGCGGGCCGATCGCCAGCCGGAATTCACCCAGCTGGACATCGAAATGAGCTTCATGGACCAGGAGCAGATCCTGGAGCTCAACGAGGCCCTGATCGCCTCGATCTGGAAGGCCGTGAAAGGGGTGGAGCTGCCCCGTCCCTTCCCGCGCCTCACCTGGCACGAGGCCATGGCCCGCTACGGCACCGATCGCCCCGACACCCGCTACGGCCTGGAGCTCACCGATGTCTCCGACCTGGTGGCCGAGATGGGATTCAAGGTATTCAGCGGCGCAGTGGCCGCCGGCGGCTCGGTGAAGTGCATCGCCGTGCCCGGCGGCAACGACGCCATCAGCAACGTGCGCATCAAGCCCGGCGGCGATGTGTTCAGCGAGGCTCAGAAGGCTGGGGCAGGCGGCCTGGCCTTCATCCGCGTGCGCGAGGGCGGCGAGATCGACACGATCGGCGCCATCAAGGACAACCTCACAGAAGACAAAAAAACCGAACTGCTGGCCCGCACCGGTGCCACCCCCGGCACCCTGCTGCTGTTCGGCGCGGGCGATACCGCCACGGTGAATAAGGCCCTCGATCGAGTGCGCCAATTCCTGGCCCGCGAGCTTGGCCTGGTGCCGGCCGACCGTGACAACGACCAGTGGAATTTCCTCTGGGTGGTGGATTTCCCGATGTTTGAGTTCAACGCCGGCGAAAACCGCCTAGAGGCCTTGCACCATCCCTTCTGTGCCCCCAACAGCGCCGATCTGGGTACTGATCCCGCCGCCTGGGCCAACAGCCTGCCCACGGCCCGCGCCCAGGCCTACGACCTGGTGCTCAACGGCCTCGAGCTGGGCGGCGGCTCGCTGCGCATTCACGATTCGGCCCTGCAGCGCCAGGTGCTGCAAACCATTGGTCTGCCCCTGGAGGAGGCCAACCAGCAGTTCGGCTTCCTGATGGACGCCCTCGACATGGGTGCCCCACCCCACGGCGGCCTGGCCTACGGCGTAGATCGGATCGTGATGCTGCTGGCGGGCGAGGAATCGATCCGCGACACGATCGCTTTCCCCAAGACCCAGCAGGCCCGCTGCCTGATGACCGGCGCGCCTGGCGGTGTGGCCACCAAACAACTAGACGAGCTGCATGTGGCCAGCACCTGGAGCGAAGAAGACGAAAACTGAAAGCCAAAACAAAACGGGGCATTTGGCGCCGCAACTGCCCAGCGCAGCAACGGTGAAGTACCACTAATCCATTGGGCGTGCCCCACACCCCCACCAGCACCGATCCGGTGCGGCTTTACCTGCAGGACATCGGTCGGGTGGACCTGCTTACCCAGGAGCAGGAGCTCACCCTGGCCCGGCTGGTGCAGCGGCGAGAACAGCTACTGCGCGAGGGCAATCCAGACAAAGACGAACCGGGCAAAGACGAACTGGCCGACAAAGAGCGACGGCTGACCCTGCACCGCGGCAAAAGGGCCAAGGAGCGGATGATCCAGGCCAATCTGCGACTGGTGGTGTCAGTGGCCAAGAAGTACCAGCGCCGGGGCATGGACCTGCTGGATCTGGTCCAGGAGGGCACCTTGGGACTGGAGCGGGCCGTGGAGCGCTTTGACCCGACCCGGGGGTTTCGCTTCAGCACCTACGCCTACTGGTGGATTCGCCAGGGCATCACCCGGGCCCTTGCCAGCCAGAGCCGCACGATCCGGCTGCCGGTTCACATCACGGAGAAGCTCAACCGAATTAAACGGGCCCAGCGTGAACTCAGCGCCCGGCTAGGCCGCCTGCCCTGCGTGGCTGAAATCGCCCAGGAGCTGAATCTCAGCGAAGCGCTGATCCGCGAAACGCTGCTGCAGCTGCCCAAACCCGTCTCCCTGGAGGCCCGGGTGGGCAAGGAACACGACATGCAGCTCGGCGATCTGCTGGAAGACGGCCACAGCACACCTGAGCAGGAACTCACCCGCGAGCAGCTGCACAACGACCTCGAGGCCCTGCTTGAAGACCTGAGCAGCCGCGAAGCCGAGGTGATCCGTCAACGCTTCGGGCTAGTAGACGACACTCCCCGCAGCCTGACTGAAATCGGCGCTGCCATGCAGCTTTCCCGGGAGCGGGTGCGGCAGATCGAATCTCGGGCGCTGCTGAAACTGCGCCAACCCCAGAATCGCTGCCGCGTGAAGGATTATCTGGGAAGCCTCGACTAACCCAAGCAATCCGGGCTAAAACGAAGTCACTACGGATAAGTCGCCATGGCAACCGACATTGACATCGGCATCCCGGAAGCCCAGCGGCTCGAGATCGCCGCAGGCCTGGGCCGCGTGCTGGCCGACAGCACCGTGCTCTACGCCAAAACCCACGGCTTCCACTGGAACGTCACCGGGCCGATGTTCAACACCCTGCACCTGATGTTTATGGGGCAGTACACCGAGCTCTGGAACGCCCTAGACGCCATCGCCGAGCGCATCCGTGCCCTTGGCTGCCCGGCCCCCTTTGGCGGCGCCACCTACGGCCAGCTCTCCTCAATCGCCGAAAGCCAGGGCATCCCGGCAGCCTTGGAGATGGTGCGCGAGCTGGTCCTCGGCCACGAGGCGGTCGCCCGCACCATCCGCGGCGTCATGGTCACCGCCGATGGGGCCAACGACCAACCCACCGCCGACCTGCTCACCCAGCGGCTGCAGATCCACGAGAAGACCGCCTGGATGCTGCGCAGCCTGCTCGAGGGCTGATCAAGTGCCGCTGGTGCCGCTGGGATCGGCCGGTCGACGCCCGCTGCGCGGGCAATACCGGCCTCACCGCAACGGCACCAGCGGAGCAAGCAGCCTCAGCAAGCCGGGCCGATCCTCATAACACCCGAACCAGCCCCTAGAACGCATGTAGCTCCTGCGGGGGGGGCTGCGGTGAGCGCGGTGTTGCCCGCGCAGCGGGCGTGACCGCCGAACCCAGCCAGCCCCCGCAGGCAGCGCCCGGTACATTGAAGGGGCAGCCACCGGGACATGAGCAAGTTCGTCTTTGTCACCGGCGGCGTGGTGTCGAGCATCGGCAAGGGCATCGTGGCCGCCAGCCTGGGGCGCCTGCTCAAGAGCCGCGGCTACAGCGTTTCGATCCTCAAGCTCGACCCGTATCTGAACGTGGACCCGGGCACGATGAGCCCGTACCAACACGGTGAGGTGTTCGTCACCGAGGACGGCGCCGAGACCGATCTGGATCTGGGCCACTACGAACGCTTCACCGATACCGCCATGTCGCGCCTCAACAGCGTGACCACCGGCTCGATTTACCAGTCGGTGATCAACAAGGAGCGCCGCGGCGACTACAACGGCGGCACCGTGCAGGTGATCCCCCACATCACCCGCGAAATCCGCGAGCGCATCCATCGGGTAGCCGCCAACAGCAATGCCGACGTTGTGATTGGCGAGATCGGCGGCACGGTGGGCGACATCGAATCGCTGCCGTTTCTTGAGGCGATACGCGAATTCCGGGGCGATGTGGGCCGTCAAGACCTGGCCTATGTGCACGTCACCCTGCTGCCCTTCATTGGCGTTTCGGGCGAGCTCAAGACCAAGCCCACCCAGCACTCGGTAAAGGAGTTGCGCTCGATCGGTATCCAGCCCGATGTGCTGGTGTGCCGCAGCGACCGGCCCGTGAGCAACGAGCTGCGCCGCAAGATCGGTGGCTTCTGCGGCGTGCCGCAGCGGGCCGTGATCCAGGCCCTAGACGCCGACAGCATCTACGCGGTGCCGCTGGCGATGGAACAGGAGGGGCTCTGCCGCGAGGTGCTCGATGTGCTGCAGCTCAGCAACGCTGAAAGTGACATGGCCCGCTGGCAGGAGCTGGTAACCAAACTGCGCCACCCCGGCCCGGCGGTGAAGGTGGCGCTGGTGGGCAAGTACGTGCAGCTCAACGACGCCTATCTATCGGTGGTGGAGGCCCTGCGCCACGCTTGCCTGGATCGGGATGCTTCGCTTGATCTGCACTGGGTATGCGCCGAGCAGCTTGAAAGCCAGGGCGCAGAAGCCCTGCTGGCCGGCATGGATGCGGTGGTGGTGCCCGGCGGCTTCGGCAACCGAGGCGTAGACGGCAAGGTGGCTGCAATCCGCTGGGCACGGGAACAGCAGGTGCCCTTCCTGGGCCTGTGCCTGGGCATGCAGTGCGCCGTGATCGAGTGGGCCCGCAACCAGGCGGGCCTGGCCGGTGCCACCAGCGCCGAACTTGATGCCGACACGCCCCATCCGGTGATCCACCTACTGCCTGAGCAACAGGACGTAGTTGATCTGGGCGGCACGATGCGACTGGGCGTTTACCCCTGCCGCCTAGCTGCAGACACGATGGCTCATCGCCTTTATGGCGACGAAGTTGTATACGAACGCCACCGCCACCGCTACGAATTCAACAATGCTTACCGCAGTCTCTTCACCGAATCGGGCTACACAATCAGCGGCACCTCGCCTGATGGTCGCCTAGTTGAATTAATTGAGTTACCGAGCCACCCATATTTTACAGCCTGCCAATATCACCCCGAATTTCTCTCCCGCCCCGGCAAGCCTCACCCCCTATTTCGCGGCTTGATTGAGGCCGCCCAGCAGCGCCTGCCCAAGCAAGATCATCAGAATTGACTGTTTCACTAAAACAATTTGACAGCCAGAATTAGCTAGATTTGCTTGAGGGAGTCTGTCTTATCTTTAAATTCTCCAAGCAGAAGTTGCAAATAAGTTACCTTGCGCAGCTTGATATTAGCCGTGAGTGACATACCCACCTGCAAAGGCAGGCTCTTGCCAGATTTCAGCTTGAGCTGCTGGGTATCGAGGGCAATCGTGGCTGGGAAGCGATAGGTCTGATTGCGCTCATCTGGGGGCAAAGCATCTGAGCCAATGCGCTTAACGGTGCCAAGCAGCACTCCGAAATCGGTAGCAGGAAAGGAATCGATGCTGATATCGGCAGGGCGACCAACTCGCACAAAACCAATATCGCTGCTCTCAATCTCCACCTTGGCCTGGAGAGCATCATAGGGAACAATCTTCATCACCGGCTCACTGCCTTGGGCCACAAAACCTGGGCCGGTGGGCTTGAGATCAAACACCACCCCATCCACCGGGGAACGCACATCCTGGTAGCGGATATTGACCTGCAGCTCAGTGAGCTTGCTACCGAGATCGGCCAGCTCTCCTTTGACCTGCTCCAGAGCCTGCTCGATGATCGCAGTTTGACGCAAGCGATCTACCTTGAGCTTGGCGATCTCGCCATCAACCTCACGCACCTTGTTGCGCTGTTGCAAATACTGCAACTCCGCAGAGGCCCCAACTGCCTTGAGGCCCTCAAGCCGCTGCAGGATTTCGGTTTCCAGCACGAGGTTCTGCCGTGTAACCGTCTGCTCGGTGTCGTTGAGGTTGAGATAGCGAGCCAGCTCCACCTCCTTGAGACGCAGCTGGGCCTTCTTAGCGGTGATGGTGGTACGCAAACTCTCCTGACGGTCGAGGGTAGCCTCGTTGTCGAGGCGCAGCAGCACCTGGCCCTGGCTGACCCGCTGACCGTCCTTGACCAGCATGGTTTCCAGCACACCACCCACCGGCATTTGGATGGTTTTGACATCGCCGATCGGCTGGAGCTTGCCAGAGGCGACCACCACCTCGTCGGTTTTGGCTAAGGCAAGCCAGGCCAGGCCAGCAGCTGTGGTGCCCAGTAGGGCCCAAGTGATGGCACGCGCTAAAAAGCGCGACTGCTGCAGCGCCATCTCCTCATGGCTGGTCTGAACCCGGCGCTCAATAGCGTTTTGGGCGCGGCGCACAATCGACATCAGTTGACCTCCTGCTGGCGGTAAAGGGCGTAATAGCGACCGCGGCGCTCCATCAACTCATCGTGGGTGCCCGTTTCCACGATGGCTCCTTCGTGCATCATCACGATTAGCTCGGCGCGGCGGATGGTGGAGAGCCGGTGGGTAATAAAGAAAACGGTGCAGTGCTTGAGGTTGTCGAGCAAGTTGTCGCAAACGCGGCGCTCGGTGTCGTAGTCGAGAGCGCTAGTTGCTTCATCGAGCACCAGCAGCCGGGGCTGGGAGAGCAGGGTGCGGGCGAGGGCCAGCCGCTGCCGCTGGCCGCCGGAAAGGCCGGCGCCGCGTTCTCCCACAGTGCTGCTGTAGCCCGCAGGAAGCTCCATGATGAAATCGTGGGCGCAGGCCAGACGTGCAGCCTGGACGATCGCATCACTGCTGGCATCGGGATCGGTGAGGGCAATATTCTCTGCCACCGTGCCAGTGAATAGCAGGGGCTCCTGGGGCACGATGCCGATTTGGCGGCGCAGAGAGTAAAGCTCAACTTTGTCGATGTCGTAGTTGTCGATCAGGATCCGGCCGCTACCTGGTGAATAGAGGCGGGCTAGCATTTTGGTGAGGGTGCTCTTACCGCTACCGCTCTGACCCACCACCCCCACAAAGGTGCCAGCGGCGATGGTGAAGTCGATGTGACGCAACACCTGGGTCCCGCCGGGGGTGAAGGAGAAGCAGAGGTCGTCAAAGCGCACCTCGCCGGCGATGGGCGGCAGAGGAATCTTCTGCTTATCAGCCTCGTCTGATTCCTCCGGGGTGTCGACCACATCAGCAAGGCGCTCAAAGGAAACCTTGAGCTCCTGGATGCTCTGCCAGATCGAAGAGAGCCGCAGCAAAGGCTGGGTGACGTAGCCGGAGATGATCCGGAAGGCGATCAACTGGCCCAGGGTCATGTCGCCGGAAAGCACCAAAGAGGCACCCACCCAGAGCACCAGCAGCTGGGAGAGCTTCTGCAGCACCTGGGATGTTTCGTTAAGGGCCGTACCGGTGATTGTTTTTTCAAAGGTGCGGGAGATGTATTTGCCGTAGAGGTCTTGCCACTTCCAGCGGCTGATCATCTCGACGTTCTGGGCCTTCACCGTCTGGATGCCGGTGAGCACCTCAACTAGGTGGCTCTGGGTGCGGGCGTTCTCCTGGGCCGCATCGCGGTATTGACGGCGGAAGAGGGGAGCCCCCAGCACGGTGAGGCCGATCTGAATCGGCAGCACGCACAGGGCGATCAAGGTGAGCAGCCAGCTGTAGATCAGCATCACGGCGATATAGATCACCGAGAAGGCAGTGTCGAGCAGGGTGGTGAGCGCTTGGCCGGTGAGGAAATTACGGATCTTCTCCAGCTCAGCGATACGGGTACCGAGTTCGCCCACGGGACGGCGGTCGAAGTAATTGAGCGGCAGCCGCAGTAGGTGGTCGATCACCTCGGCGCCTAGGCGCAGGTCGATGCGATTAGTGGTTTCGCTGAATAGGAAGGTGCGCAGGGCGCCGATCAAACCCTCCATCAAGGTCACCACCACCAGGGCAAAGCCCAGCACCTGCAAAGTATCGAGGCTGCGCTGGTTGATCACCTTGTCGATGATCACCTGAATCAGCAGGGGGTTGGCCAGGCTGAACAGCTGCACCACAAAGGAGGCGATCAGCACCTGGGTGAGGATGCCGCGGTAGCGCTGCAAAGCTGGCCAGAACCAGGCAAAGCCAAAGCGCTCCTCAGGGGTGGCAGAGCTGCGCTCCAGCATCAGCACATCGATGCCATCGGGGAAGGCCTCGGGAAGCTGGTCGGGGGGAATCTCCACCCAACCCTGCCGCGGGGAGGCCAGCAGCAAACCGCGGGCATTGGCGCCCCGCACGACGGCAAACCCGCCCTGCCAGGGGATCAGGGCCGGGGTCTGCAGGCGCGTGCCCTGGTTGGCAGGCACCCGCACGCCGCTTACGTGCAGACCCATCATCGCGGCAAGATTGCCGCAGAGCTGCAGGTCCGGCGTCTGGCCGCGGCGCAACACATCGCGCAGGATCTTCTCGATCGCATCGCGGCGGAAGGGCAGCTTGAGCTCCGCCGCCAACATCTGAAAACAGGCGAGGGTTTCCTCGAGGGGGCCGTTGCCGCGCAGCAGTTGCAGGGCCGTGCGATCCCGCTGGCCCAGATCAAGGGCTGAAGCCAAAGGCGGATTGGAGCCGCCAGGTTGGCCAGAGCTGCCAGAGCCCTCCGGCATCAACTCGGCTTCCAGCACTGGAGCTACCGGCGCCAGCAGCTCCGCAGGCAGGGCGATCAGTCGTGGAGGAAGTGGTGGGGTGGCAGCCGGCACACCCTGGCGGGGATTTAGCGCTGCCCCGAGGGGGTGATCGATCAGGTTGTGGCTAGCGGCCAGCAAGCTGAACTCAATCGGCAGGGCGGCCAGGGCCGACGGCTCAGGCGCAACCAATCGAGCCTGGGGGCGGGCCTGATCCAGCAACTCCTGGAGCGAAGTGCCGGCCTGGGGGTGCTGCTCAAGCAGCAGGGCCAGTAAGGCTGCCAATTCAGCGGTGAATAGATGGGAGCCACACCACTGGGCAAAGGAGGGTTCGCTGGCCAGCAACTCCAGGATCAGGGAATCGGCCAGCACCAGGGCTTCCACTTCGGAGCCCGCACTTACCTCCTCACAGGGAGCAGCGCGCAACAGGGAGGCCAGGCCCACAAAGCTGCCCGGTCCCAGCTTTTCTGCGGTGCGCAGGCGGCCCTGATCCCGCACCAGCAAGCGAGCTGTGCCGGATTGAAGCAGCAGGATCTCAGAGGGGATCAAGCCCCTAAGGCAAAGGGGATCACCAACAGCAAACTGACGCCGGCTGAGCTGCTGCTGCAAACGCTCGGCGCTGGAGTGCGACAACCCGGCAAAGGCGGGATGGGCAGGCAGCTGCGAAGGGGCGGAATCGTCCATGGCACTCATGATGAGCCTAGGCTGGCCTTCTGGCTCGCATCGGCGGATACGCGTTTCTCCAACAGGGGCCGCAGGTCCACGAGACGTCGTTCAACCTGCTCAGAGATCCACTGCTCGAACAGCTCTTCAGCCATGCGGGCGGCGGTGGCCTCATCGAAGGTGGCGGAAGTGAGGCTTTCGAGCCGCACCACCAGCCACCAGGATTCGATTTGGAAGGGCTCGAGCACTACGCCAGGGGGAGCGGTGCGCAGTCGATCTACCAAGGCAGGGTGGGCTTGGGTGAGGGGCACCGGGCCCACAATGCCGCGGGTTGCCTGCTCAGGCCCTTCTGCATAGCGGGCGGCTAAATCGGCAAAATTGGCCTCGCCATCATCAATGCGCAAATAGAGCTCGCGGGCGAGACCACCATCGCGGAGGCGCAGCAGGCTGTAGACGACACGATCGAGTTGATTCTTGCGCTGCAGAAAGCGAGCTTCCGCCTTGGCGGAAAAGTCGCCCTGGCAGAGGAGCTGCAGCTGCACGGACTGTCGCATCTGCGCCTCGAGGGCAGCAGGGCTGAGCATGTGGGCTAGTGCCCAGGCCTTGAGGGCCTCGGCGTCGCGGATTTGATGCTGACGACAAAAAGCCTGCCTAGCCGCATCTATTTGCTCATCGCTGAGTGCAACATCGCTAGCCGCCAATGCCAGCAGATTGGCTCGAATATAGGGCTCAAGCAAGCCAAGGCGGGCCAAGTCTTCGAATGAAACCGCGAGACTCCCTTGAGACTCAACCGACATAAATAAGCCTGTCTTTGAGAGATTTACAAATAATAAAACATTTGCACGAATTTGCGCGATTGCGCAAAACCCTCCAACAGATGTCAATTATTCTATCAATACAATTTGATGGATTTGCCCCGTGCTGTCCAGTCCTGAATGCAAGCAGATGCAAATAAAACTCCACTAGCCCGGGCTTGCCTGCACGCAAGCACTCCAAACCAAACGGAACGCCAAGCATTAGACCAATCAGGCAATTCCATTCCCCTCAGCCCGGTGCCCCAGCCCCTGGCCGCCGATTCGCTGCCAGCAACTGCCCTGCCAGTAGTTGAAACCTTCCACTCCCTCCAGGGTGAAGGCCTGCAAGCCGGCCGCAGCGCTTTCTTCATCCGCCTGGGGGGCTGCGCGGTGGCCTGCCCCTGGTGCGACACCAAACACTCCTGGCCTGCAGATCTGCACCCCCAGCGCCCCCTGGCTGAGCTGGCTGGCGAAGCCGAGGCCGCCGCCGAAGCCGGTGCCGCTTTTGTTGTGATCACCGGCGGTGAACCGCTGCATCACAACCTGGGCTTGCTCTGCGAGGCCCTGGAGCCCTCAGGCCTGCCCCTGCACCTGGAAACCAGCGGCGTGGATCAGCTCAGCGGCCGCTTCGCCTGGATCACCCTTTCGCCTAAGCGCCACCGCCCTCCCAGCACCGAGCTGCTTGCCGCCTGCCAGGAGCTCAAGGTGGTGGTGCACGAGGCCGCCGATCTGGCCTTTGCCGCAGCCATGGCAGTCCAAGCCCGGGAGGCGCGCGGCGGGAGTCCTGGCCCCGAGCTGCTGCTGCAACCAGGCTGGGACTCCCCAGCCGGCCAGGCCCTGGCGATCGATTACGTGCGCCGCAACCCCGAATGGCGGCTCAGCCTGCAGAGCCACAAGTTGCTGGGATTGCGCTGATCACTGCAGCTGCGCCGGGCGCTCCTGGCTTTCCGCCTTCCACAGCCGCCAGCGCAGCTCCAGCGGCCGAGGGGCATCGACCACGATCGGGCGGCTGGCGTTGTAGGGCACCACAAACGCCTTACCGGCCATCGGCACAAAGCCGAGGCGCCGCGGCTGGTCCGCCGGACAGGCCATGCGGGTGGAGGCCAACTGCCCCACATCCGTGACCCGATAGATCACCGGGCCACCTTTCTGGGCGGGTTTCACGGCGCGGAGCTTGCCGCCGAACATCTGGCGATTGCAATCCAGTTGCACCATCTGTCCCACCAACAACTGCACTCGCCAGTCGGCGGAGTTTGTCGACATGGTGGAATCGGGGTTGAGGGGCAGCACCCCCGGCAGCTGAATCACCCAGCGCCGGTCGCCGGCAGCGACTTTGGGGTAACTGGAAAGATCCAGCCGCGGAACCGCCGAGACGGGCGCCGCAGCCAGCAGCAAAACAAGCGCTGCGTTCTTGATGCCCCTGGCCCAATTCATATCCACAAATGCGCTGTTATGGCCATCGTGGCGGCCGCAAGCGGCGCTGGCATTGGGGAAGATGTACTTCTGTACAAGCGCCTCAACGCCATCGCCAGCCCAGTAGCCGTGTCTGCCGCACCCATGCCTGCCCCACCCCTCGCCATCGCCCTGCTCTCCGGCGGCCTGGATTCGGCTACCGCCGCGGCCCTGGCGATCGAAGCCGGTTATCAGGTGATCGGGCTGTCGCTGGATTACGGCCAACGCCATCGCCGCGAACTGCAAGCCGCGGCCGAACTGGCACCGCTCCTGGGGCTGGCTGAACACCACACCATCGCCGTCAACCTGGCCGCCTGGGGTGGCTCCGCCCTCACCGACACCACCATCGCCGTGCCCAGCGCCGGGGTTGAGGCGGGCGTGATCCCGAGCACCTATGTGCCGGGACGCAACACCGTGTTCATCGCCCTGGCGCTGAGCCTGGCTGAGGCCCGCGGCGCCCAGAAGCTGGTGCTGGGCGTGAATGCTGTCGACTACTCCGGCTACCCCGACTGCCGTCCCGACTACCTCGAAGCCTTCCAGACCCTGGCTGAGCTGGCCAGCAAGTCCGGCCGCGAAGGCCACGCCGCCCAGCTCTGGGCACCCCTGGTGACCTGGAGCAAAACCAGGATCGTGCAAGAGGCCCGGCGGCTCGGCGTGCCGATCGAGCGCACCTGGAGCTGCTACGAGGGCGGCGAGCAGCCCTGCGGCGTATGCGACAGCTGCCGCATACGCGATGCCGCCCTGCTGGCAGCCGGGGTATGAGCCCGCCCCGCCACCGCGAGATCCTGCATCACCCCCTGCCCTGGCGGGATCCCTGGCCCCTGGTGCAAGCCCTGGCGGCCGAGTTGGGGAGGGAAGGTCTGGTGTGGCTCGATAGCGATGGCAGCGCCCAGGGCCCCTGCAGCCGCCTCGGCCTGGCGCCCCTGGAGCAGCGCATCTGCCGCGGCCTACCGGGGGAGACCGGAGCCAGTGATCCCTTTGCGCTGCTGGCCGATCTAGCCGCTGGCGGCGGCCATTGGATGGGCTGGCTCAGCTACGAAGCCGGGGCCTGGGTGGAGCCGGCACCCCATTGGCAGTCGCCCGACATGGCCCTGCTCTGGGCCGCCCGCCACGACCCGGTGCTGGTGTTTGACCATGGCAGCCAGCAGCAGTGGCTGGAGGGTCAAGATCCAGCGCGGCTAAGCAGCTTCGCTGCCCTGTTGGAGCGGCTTGATCTAGGCACCGCGCCAGGTAGACAAACCACGGCCGCGATCGCGCCAGCCTCCTGGCACTGGCACACCCCACCGGAGCGCTTTGCCGCCCAGGTGGAGGAAGTGTTGGCCTGGATCGCCGCCGGCGATCTTTTCCAAGCCAATCTCACCGCCTGCTGCGAGCACACCTTGTTAAGGCCCGCAGATCCCCTCGACCTTTACGGCCGCCTGCGCGAGCTATGCGCCGCCCCGTTTGGCGGCCTGGCGATCGCCGGCGGGGCGGCGGCGGGGGAGGCGGTGCTGTCGGCTTCGCCGGAGCGATTTCTGCGGGTGGGGGAAGGCGGCCAGGTGGAAACCAGGCCGATCAAGGGCACCCGGCCACGCCATGGCGATGCCGACGCCGATGCCGACGCCGCCGCCGACCTGGTGACCAGCCCGAAGGACCGGGCCGAGAACGTGATGATCGTCGACCTACTGCGCAACGACCTGGGCCGGGTGTGCAAGCCAGGCTCGATCCAGGTGCCCCAGCTGGTAGGACTGGAGAGCTACCGCCAGGTGCACCACCTCACCTCCGTGGTGCGGGGCCAGCTGGAGCCGGGGTTCGACACGATTGACCTGCTGCGGGCCTGCTGGCCAGGCGGTTCGATCACCGGCGCCCCCAAGATCCGCGCCTGCCAGCGCCTGCATGGCCTCGAGCCGGTGCCGCGAGGGCCCTACTGCGGCTCCCTATTCAGGATTGGCAGCGACTGCCAGTTCGACAGCAACATCCTGATCCGCTCGCTGCTGCTGCGCGGCCAGCGCCTACGGGCCCACGCCGGCTGCGGCATCGTGGCCGACTCCGACCCCGCCGCCGAAGCCGAGGAGTTGGGCTGGAAACTGCAGCCGCTGCTGGAGGCCCTGGCATGAGCGCCCCGATCGCCTGGCTGGGCGACGGCTCGGGGCAGGGGCGCTGGGGGACGCCCCAGACCCTGACCCTGCCGATCAGCGATCGGGGCCTGCTGCTGGCCGATGGCCTGTTTGAAACCCTGCTGGTGGAGGCCGGTCACGCCTGGCTGCTGGAGGCACACCTGGGCCGCTGGCAGAGCTCGGCGGCGCTGCTGGGGCTGCCGCCACCGCCAGGAGCGGCGACCGTGCAGCCCCTGATCGCCGCAGCGATCGAGCGCAGCGGCATCGGCACGGCCCTGGGCAGCAGCGGCACCCTGCGACTCAACTGGAGCCGCGGCAGCGGTGCACGGGGCATCGACCCGCCCAGCAACTGCAGCCCCAGCTTCTGGCTGCAGCTCAGTGCCATCAAACCGTGTTTCGAGCCGGTGCGAGTGATCGTTAGTGCCACCGAAACCCGCAGCGCCACCAGCCTGCTGAGCCGCTGCAAGAGCTTCGCCTACGGGGCCTCGATCCAGGCCCGCCGCCAGGCCCTGGAGGCAGGCGCCGACGACGCCCTGCTGGCCAGCTCCGCCGGCGGCCTCTGCTGCGGCACCAGCGCCAACCTGCTGGTGTGGCGCGGGGGCTCCTGGATCACCCCGCCCCTGAGCAGCGGCTGCCTGCCGGGGGTGATGCGGCAACGGGGTCTGGATCGGGGCCTGATCACTGAAGCCCCGGTCAACGAGCAAGATGTGGCCAGCTGCGAAGCGGCCTGGTTGATCAACAGCCTGGGCTGCCGGCCGATCAGCCACCTGGGCGCCCTGCTGCTAGCCGACCCCGCCCCATCTGGCGGCGGCAGCCAGGAGGCGGAGAGGTTCTGGCGACAACTCCTGCAGGCCAGCCCATGACCCGGCGATGACCACCTCCGAACTCTCGCGCCAGCTGGGGCTACGCAGCCTCACCCTGGCCGTGGTGAGCAGTTCCGGCGCCCTTGCCCAGATCCCCCTGCTCAGTCACGGCCGCACCGCCGGGTTCATCGGCGGCTGGAACGCCTAGATCACCTGCGTGCCACTCGGTCTTGGTGGTATTTCCGATCGCCACCAGCTCCCGCCTACCTCAGTTGCAACCCATGGTGGAAATGCGATAGGTGAAACCAGTGGCCGCCTGGTCTGCGCTGGCACCAATCTTGAAGTTGAGCTGGCTCACGGTTTTGCCGGGAATGGCGGGGAAGGGGCCCCACATGCGGCCGGTGCCCATCTGGGGCGCAAACGACTCATTGATCACCTGCAAGCTGGAGCCGTCAGTGAACTTGAGATAGCCCTGGATGGGGTAGGTGGCACTCACCGAGGAGTTGGCGGTGAAGAAGAACTTGTAGCTGCCGTAGGGCTGAGTGACGAAGAAATCGGTGTTCCAGTTGGGGCGGCCAAAGGGATTGCCTGCACCAATCGTTTTGGTGACGATGTTGGTGGTGCCATCGCCACCCACTGGCGCCAGGAACTGGCAGGTTTGGGCCTGAACTGGAGCCAAACCGGCTACCAGGGTGGTGCTGCACAGACCTGCCGCAAAGACCGCCACAAGGGAAGGGCGCATCAGATTTCTGGGTGACTTTAATCAGCCTATTTATAGCCTCAAACGCTCAAGAAGCGCTGGATCATCTCCGAGCTGAGATCGGCCGTGGCGCCACTGGCCACGATGCCGCCCTTCTGCATGGCGTAATAACAGTCGGATTGGCGCACAAAACTGGCGTGATGCTCCACCAGCAACACCGAAATGCCAGTCTCTCGAATGATGCGGCTCACGGCCCGCTGGATGTCGAGCACCACCGAGGGCTGAATGCCCTCCGTGGGTTCATCGAGCAGCAGCAGACGGGGCTTGCCAAGCAGGGCCCGGGCGATGGCCAGCTGCTGCTGTTGGCCACCGGAGAGATCGCCGCCACGGCGAGCCAAAAACTTCTCCAGCACCGGGAATAGCTCAAACACCAGCGGGTCGATATGGCGATGGCGACCCATACCCCCCGGCAGGGCTTCCAGACCCAGCAGCAGGTTTTCGCGCACGCTGAGCTGGGGAATGATCTCCCGCCCTTGGGGCACATAGCCAATGCCCGCCCGGGCGCGGCGGTGGGGGGCCAGGCCGCCGCAGTCGCTGCCTGCCAGCTCAATGCAACCGCTGCGCTGGGGCACCAGGCCGATGATCGACTTGAGCAGGGTGGTTTTACCAACTCCATTGAGCCCGATCAGGCAGGCCATCTGACCAGGCGCGATCGATAGATCGACGTTGCGGAGAATATGGCTCTCCCCGTAATAGACGTTGAGGCCGCGCACGCTCAGCAAGCGACTGGCCTCGCCCTGGGGTGGGGTTGTCATGGTGGCAGAAGCAGTCATACGTCGTCCTCAACACCGAGATAAACCTCGATCACGCGGGGATCGCTCTGCACCGTCTCCATCGTGCCCTCACAGAGCACGTGACCCTCATGGAGCACGGTTACAGGGCAATCGAGCTCTCGAATGAAATCCATGTCGTGTTCGATCACCAGCACGGTGTGGTCGCCCGCAAGGCTGCGCAGCAAAGCACCGGTGCGCTCGGTCTCCTCCTCGGAAAGGCCCGCCACCGGCTCATCCACCAGCAGCACATAAGGGTCTTGGGCCAGCAACATGGCTATCTCAAGCCACTGCTTCTGCCCGTGGGAAAGGCTGCCAGCCCGCCGGGAGGCATGCACCTCGAGGCCAACCACCGCCAGCAACTCTTGAACCCGCTGGCGTTGACGGCTATCGAGGCTGCCAAATAGCAGATTGAAAGGTGAGTGGCTGCCCTTAACAGCCAGCTCCAGATTGCGGCGAGGGCTGAGGTTTTGGTAAACGCGCGGGGTCTGAAATTTGCGACCAATCCCGAGCCGAGCGATGCGGTGCTCGGCGATGCCTAGCAACGAGCGCCCTCGAAACACCACGTCGCCTTTGGTGGGGCGCACCTTGCCTGTGATCACATCAAGGAAGGTGGTTTTACCCGCACCATTCGGGCCGATCACAGCCCGCAGCTCGCCAGGTGCCAGGGAGAGATTGAGATCGTTGAGGGCCCAAAAACCATCGAAGCTGACGCTGACACCGCGTAGCTCCAGCAACGGGGCGACCAAAGGGGCGGCAGTAGACGAACTCATGGGGCACCTCCGGGAGGCAGATCGGACCTAAAGGCCTGGCGCTCCGCCTGCGCCGCAGGGTCGAGATCCAAGCCGGGATAAGTGGGCGCCAATGCTGGCCAGCCAACCATGGCCTGGATATGGCGCGGGCCACCCTGACGCCACCAACCCACCAAGCCATCAGGCAGCGCCGTGACCACCAATAGGAACAAACCACCCTGGATAAACAGCCAGGTTTCCGGCAGTTGTTCACTCACCAGGCTCTTGGCGTAGTTGATCAAAACGGCTCCAAGCACGGCTCCGATCAAGGTGCCGCGGCCACCCACCGCCACCCAGATCACCATCTCAATAGAGAAAGGCACGGCCATGTATTGGGGCGACACAATGCCTGACTGCACGGTGTAGAGGGCACCGCTCACGCCAGCCATGGCACCGGCAATTGCAAACACCAGGGTTTTGTAAGCCGTGGGGTTGTAGCCGGTGAAGCGCAAGCGCGGCTCGTCATCGCGGATGGCGATCAAGGCATCGCCAAAGCGACCACGGGTGAGCCAGCGGCAGAGCAACCACGCAGCCATCACCAACACCACAGTGAGCCAGAAAAGGTTGCGCTGCATGGCATCACTGCCCACCAGCTCCCCAAAGATCCGGGCGGTATCAGTTTTGAGGCCATTGGTGCCATTAATCAGCTTTTGCTGGCCATTAAAAAAGTTGAAAAAGACCAGCAGAGCCGCCTGGGTAAGAATCGAAAAGTAGACCCCCTTGATGCGGTTGCGAAAAACTAAATAACCAAGCACACCTGCCACCAAGGCAGGCAACACCCAAATACACAAGCCCGTAAACACAAAAGACTGAAATGGCTGCCAAAAAACAGGGAGCTGCTTAACTCCATAAAGCCCGAAAAATTCAGGCAACTCCCCAGGCGCCAGAGATAAAAGCTGCAAATGCATGCCAATGGCATAGCCACCTAGGGCAAAGAAGATGCCCTGACCCAGGCTCAGCATGCCAGTAAAACCCCAGATCAGGTCTATACCCAGGGCTGCGATTCCCAGGGACAAAAACCGACCCAGGAGGTTGAGCCGGAACGGCGGCAAGATCGCCGGCAAGATCAACGCTGCTGCCACAAGCAGCAGCCACGGCAACCAGGTGCGCAATTTCGCCATGGCTCAGGCCTCCACCAGCCGTCCCTTCTGCGGGAACAGGCCAGCGGGCCTGAACTGCAGGAACAGGACGATCAGAGCAAACACGAGCACCTTTGCCATCGAAGTGGTGGCAAAAAATGTGATCAGCTCATTGAGGCCGGCTGGCATGGCTGGCCAGAGCAGCAGTAGGGAGCCAGAGCCGATCACATAGGTGAGAACTCCAATACCCAGGGCCGCTACAACCGTGCCGAGAAGTTTGCCAACACCACCCAACACCACCACCATGAAGCAGTCAACGATGTAGTTGCCGCCGAGGTTTGGGCCCACCGAGCCAAGCAAAGTCACGGCCACTCCAGCCACTCCAGCAAGGCCCGATCCCACCAAAAAGGTGAGCGCATCGACGGTTTCGGTGGGAATCCCCAGGCAGTCGCTCATCGAACGATTTTGGGTAACGGCCCGGATGCGAATCCCCCAGATGCTCTTCTGCAGAAACCAATGCACCGCCACCAGGGCAATCGCCGTAAGAGCAACAATGAACAGGCGTGCCGTTGGCATATTGACACCGCCAAGTTCAACCGAACCACGCAACCAAAGCGGAGCAGTGACGTCTAGGTTGCGAGCGCTAAACCAGGGCTGATCCAGCACCCGAACGCCACCTAGGCCGGCAGCCAAAATGATGCCAATTAGGCCAGAAATTACCCAGCTAGCCACTGCAAGCAATGGGGTCCAGCGCCGTTGAGCCCAGGAGCTGGGCCACAGCAGTGGTGCTACCAGCCCCAGAGCCACGGCCACCACAAGCCCCACAACAAAGGCACTGCTCACCGAGCGCACAAATTGCTGCAAAATCAGGCTTACCCCCCAGGTTGCCAAAAGAGTTTCCAACGGCCTGCCATATAGGCGCCGAATCACGGTTTTTTCTAGCAGCAAGCCAGCTAAACCACTCACTAAAAAAGCAAGCGGTATCGCCACCAAAATGTAGATAGGGAAAAGACCCTCCAGAGGGCCATTTTTAAATAGGTTTTGCACCACGAAGGTGGTGTAAGCCCCGAGCATCATCAACTCGCCGTGGGCCATGTTGATGACCCCCATCAAGCCAAAGACTACGGCCAGGCCAAGGGCGGCCAGCACCAGCACCGAACCGATGGCTAAGCCATTGAAGAGTGTGTCGTAAAGAAGATCCATGGCGCCCAACAGGGCTCGGCAAGGGAAAGAAAAATAAAAACGAAGTGAAAAGGGGGAGCTAAGCTCCCCCCGATCTGAAGTCAATAGGAAAGCCGAAGGCTCACATCTTGAACTTGCCAGCATCAGGACGATCCTGGGTCCAATCGCAGGTATAACCCTTGGTTTCGGGTACAAACTGGTTCCAGGCAATCGGCTTGAGCACACCCTTGTTCTCGATGATCTTGAACATGCCATCCTTTTGGACCTCACCAATCATCACCAGCTCGGTGGTGTGGTGATTGGGCTGCACCTCGATCTTGCCCTGGGGGGCATCAAAAGTCACACCGATTAGCGCCTTGCGCACTGCGTTGTCGTCAACGCTATTGGCCTTCTCCGCTCCAGCGGCCCAGAGGTAGACCATGTTGTAGGCGGATTCAGCCGGGTCGTTGGTGACCCGATTCTCGCCATACTTGGCCTTGAAATCAGTAGTGAACTTCTTGGAAGCCGGGGTGTCGAGACTCTGGAAGAAGTTCCAAGCCGCATAGGTGCCTTCCAGATACTCGGGGCCAATTGCCGCAACCTCCTCCTCAGCAATTGAGAAGCTCATAATCGAGTAGCCATTGGCAGGGGTGATGCCAGCAGCCTTCATCTGCTTGAAGAAGGCGACGTTGCTGTCACCGTTCAGAGTGTTGACGATCACGCCACCCTTGGGCAGGGCCTGCTTGATCTTGGCAATGATCGGAGCCACCTCGGTGTTGCCAAGCGGCAGGTAGTCCTCACCCACCAGATTGCCGCCCTCAACCTTGAGCTGCTCCTTCATGATCGTGTTCGCGGTGCGCGGATACACGTAATCGGAGCCCACTAGGAAGAAGTCCTTGCCCTTGTTCTTGAGCAGCCAGGAGACAGCCGGCTCAGCCTGCTGATTGGGTGTAGCACCGCTGTAGAAGATGTTCTTGGAGCACTCCTGACCTTCGTACTGGATCGGATAGAAGAGGAAGTGATCCTTGGCCTCGAACACCGGCAGCATCGCCTTGCGGCTAGCTGAGGTCCAGCCACCAAACACCACAGCCACCTGATCCTGATCGATCAGTTTTTTGGCTTTCTCGGCGAAGGTGGGCCAATCAGAGGCACCATCCTCTTCGACGGGAACAATCTTCAGCTTCTTGCCATCGATGGTGATCCCGCCCTTGGCGTTGATCTCCTCGATCGCCATCAACTCGGCTTCAGCCACCGTGTTTTCGGAGATGGCCATGGTGCCGGAGCGGGAATGCAGAATCCCCACCTTCACTTCACCGTCGAAATCGCCAGAGGCTTTTTCGCCGCCGCCGCCGCAGGCCACCAGCGAAAGGCTCGCTGCCATCGCCGTAGCACCAGCGACATAACGCATGGTGGTTTTGCTCATCAGGGAAGACTTCATAAAAACTCCTACGGGAAACCGCTGAATGTCCCGCTGCTATTTAGCGGTCAGTGGAAGGTATCCAGTAGTCACACTTTCGCTTTGTAGTGGTTGCTACGGATCTCGCAAAAGAAAGCTAATCAGGGCAGCTGGGCCCACAAAAACTTTTCCACCGCCTCTAGTCCTTCGCCGCTGCGGATGTTGGTGAAGCACCAAGGGCGCCCAGGGCGCATGCGTTCGGTGTCGGCTGCCATCACCTCGAGGCTGGCTCCCACCATGGGAGCCAGGTCGATCTTGTTGATCACCAGCAGATCGGAGCGGGTGATCCCCGGGCCGCCCTTGCGAGGAATTTTGTCGCCGGCGGCCACATCGATCACATAAATGCAGAGGTCCACGAGCTCGGGGCTGAAGCTGGCGGCCAGGTTGTCGCCGCCGCTCTCCACCAGCACCAGATCCAGATCGGGGAAGGCCGCCTCCAGCTCGGCCACCGCCGCCCGGTTGATCGAACAGTCCTCGCGGATGGCGGTGTGGGGGCAGCCACCGGTTTCGACGCCGCGGATGCGCTCGGGCTCAAGGGCCCCAGCTCGGGTGAGGAACTGGGCATCCTCCTGGGTGTAGATGTCGTTGGTGACAACCGCCAGCTGCAGGCGATCGCGCAGCCGCCGGCAGAGGGCCTCCACCAGGGCGGTTTTGCCCGAGCCCACCGGCCCGGCCACGCCCACCCGCAGCTTGCTCATCCGATCCGCTCAGCTGCGAAACAGCCTGGAGTACAGCTCGGCGTGGCGCAACTGGGCCAGACCCGCACCCACGCCACCGCTCCAGAGCTGATCGGGATCGGTAGCCGCCAGTTCTAGGGCCCGCTGGGCAATCAAAGGCGCCAAACCCAGCTGCAGGCGCTGGGCCTCGGTGGGTCCAAGAGGCACCAGCCGCAACGCCGCACTGAGCTGGTTTGCCACCCAGCCATACAAGTAGGCCTCCACCAGCTCGGTGGCGCCAACCTCCAAGGCGCGGCCCGCCAGGGCAAAAGCTGCCGGCCAAGCCAGGTTCAAGGCGGGCGGATTGAAGCCGAGGTCGGCTAGTAGCCCAAGCAGCGATGCGCCCATCTGGCGCTGCTGGGCGCGCACCTCGGCCGCCTCCCGCAGGGCCAGCAACCAGCTATCGCGCTCGCGCAATTCGGCTGCTTCAGCCAGCAGCAAACCGGGCAAACTGGCAGCCTCCAGCACCAAGGTGCCGCGCTGCAACTCAGCCTCCAGCCAGGACCTCGCCCCAGCCCCGTCCAGCAAAAGCCCGCGCTGCACCAGCACCTCCAAGCCCTCCGAATAACTGAAGGCCCCCACCGGCAGCGCTGGGCTAATCAGCTGAAACAAGCGCAACCGGCTAGTGGTCATGGCTACTGCTGTGGGCGTGGCTGTGGCCGTGGATGGGGCCGTAGGCACCGGACTCGGGCTGAAAGGGAGCCTGCAGCTGGCCCACCTGCAGACCGCGATGCTCCAGCAGGTGGGCCAGCACGGAATCGGCGAGCAGGCGCAATTCACCAGCCCTGATCTCCATGGCCACGTGGCGATTGCCAAGGTGATATGCGGCCTGGAGCAGGGCCAGGGGATCGGCGCTGCGCACCTGGATCAGCTCCTCCGCCGCCGCCCGCACCTGCACCAGCGGTTCGGCAGCCGTGGCGGCCAGCCACTCACCGGGTTCCAGGGCTGCCCCCCGGGGCAGCTGCAGCAGCACCTGCCTGCCACAGGCTGTGCAACGCAACCCCCGCAGCTGGGCGCGCTCCGCCGCCGAAAGGGCAAGCACCAAGGCAGGAACGGCCCCCGGGCTGGCGGCCAGCCCGCGCTCACGCAGCACCAAAGGCCCGTCAGCAGGCTCGGAGCTGGCCATCGCCGGGTGCACCATGGTCTCTAAACAGCATGCCTGGTGAATCATCCCAACACCATTGCGGCAGGCCGCTGGCACGGCGCCGCTGAGCTGGAGTTCACGGCCCGGCAGGGCAGTCTGGGAGAGCCGCCGGTCACGGTGCATCAGGGCTGGGCTACATCCCCTCTGAAATTGCAACGGGCCTACCCCCAGGCAGACGGCCGCTGCGAATTGCCCCTCCTGCACACCGCCGGCGGCCTGGTGGGGGGCGACCAACTCACCCTGCGGGCCCACCTCGCCCCAGGTAGCCAAGCCCTGCTCACCAGCGTGGCGGCCCAGAAGGTGTATGGCACGGTGGGGCGGTCCCGTTTGGTGCCGCAGGGCCAGTGGGCCCGCCAGAGTTTGCACTTCAGCCTCGAAGCCGGCAGCGACCTGGAATGGCTGCCCCAGGAGCTGGTGCTGTTTGCCGGCGGGCTGCTGGAGCAGAACCTCACGGTGGAGCTGGCGGCGGGGGCCAGCTGGCTGGGCATGGACGTCGTACGGCTGGGCCGCAGCGCCGCCGGCGAAACCCTGGGCCAGGGCTGCTGGCGTTCACGGCTGCAGGTTTGTCGCCGCGGCCCCGAAGGTCGCCGCTGGGAGCTGGTGGATCCCCTGGAAATCAGCGGCGCCAGCCTCGCTGCAGAACACGGCATGGCGGGCCAACCGGTACTGGGATCGCTGGTGTGGGCAGCGCCGCAGCCCCTGGGGGCCGCTGCCCTAGCCCAGCTGCTGGCCGACTGCCGCAGCGACCGCCAGGGTCTGGAGGGCGACCTGGCCTGCGGAGCCCTGGATCAGGGCCTGATCGCCCGCTACCGCGGCCCTTCCAGTCAGGCAGCCCGGTTTTGGTTCACCAGGGTATGGGCCCGGATCCGGGCCGAACGCGGCCTCAGCGCCCCAGAACTGCCGCGGGTATGGCCCTTCCAGGAACAGCCCTTGGGTTCAGGCTGAACGGGTCAAGGCGCCCTAAAGCTGCCAAAGTTGGGCCATGCACCTAACCCCCCAGGAAAAGGACAAGCTGCTGATCGTCACCGCCGCCCTGCTGGCGGAGCGGCGGCTCAACCGCGGCCTCAAGCTGAATCACCCCGAGGCCGTTGCCTGGCTCAGCTTCCAGGTGATCGAGGGCGCCCGGGACGGCAAGACCGTTGCCGCCCTGATGGCCGAGGGCAGCACCTGGCTGAGCCGTGAACAGGTGATGGAGGGCATCCCGGAGCTCGTAAGCGAAGTGCAGATCGAAGCGATGTTTCCCGACGGCACCAAGCTCGTGACCCTGCACGACCCGATCCGCTGATCACCGAAAACCATGCCCCCCCTGATCCCTGGTGAACTACTGCCCGAACCCGGTGAGATCGTGCTGAACGCCGGCCGCCCCGTGACAACGCTGCTGGTGGCCAACAGCGGCGATCGTCCCGTGCAGGTGGGCTCCCACTTTCATTTCCACGAAGCCAACAGCGCGCTCAAATTTGACCGCGACGCCGCCCGCGGCCTGCGGCTCGACATTCCCGCCGGCACGGCTATCCGCTTTGAGCCCGGCGACAGCCGCGAGGTGCAGCTGGTGCCCTTCGCCGGCGAGCGCCGCGTCTTCGGCTTCAACGGCCTGGTCAACGGACCGCTCGATTAACCCTTTTCCACATGCCATACCGCATCTCCCGCCGCGCCTACGCCGAGACCTACGGCCCCACCACCGGCGATCGGCTGCGCCTAGCCGACACCGAACTATTTCTGGAGGTGGAAAAGGATTTCACCGTCTATGGCGATGAGGTGAAGTTTGGCGGCGGCAAGGTGATCCGCGACGGCATGGGCCAGGGCCAGACCCCCCGCAGCCAGGGCGCCGTGGACACGGTCATAACCAACGCCCTGATCCTGGATTGGTGGGGGATCGTCAAGGCCGACATCGGCCTGCGCGACGGCCGCATCTGCGCCATCGGCAAAGCGGGCAACCCCGACACCCAGGCGGGCGTGACGATCGTGGTGGGCCCGGGCACCGAAGCGATCGCCGGCGAGGGGCACATCCTCACCGCCGGCTCAATCGACACCCACATCCACTTCATCTGCCCGCAGCAGATTGAAACGGCCCTGGCCAGCGGTGTAACCACCCTGCTGGGGGGCGGCACCGGCCCGGCCACCGGCACCAACGCCACCACCTGCACCCCGGGCGCCTTTCACCTGGCCCGCATGCTGCAGGCCGCCGAGGGCCTGCCGGTGAATCTGGGCTTCTACGGCAAGGGCAACGCCTCCACTCCTGAAGCGATCGAGGAGCAGGTGCGCGCCGGCGCCTGCGGCCTCAAGCTGCACGAAGACTGGGGCACCACCCCAGCCGCGATCGACTGCTGCCTCACGGTGGCCGATCGCTTCGACGTGCAGGTGTGCATCCACTCCGACACCCTCAACGAGGCGGGCTTTGTGGAAGACACGATCCGCGCCATCGGCGGGCGCACTATCCACACCTTTCACACCGAGGGGGCCGGCGGCGGCCACGCCCCGGACATCATCAAGATCTGCGGCGAGGCCAACGTGCTGCCCAGCAGCACCAATCCCACCCGCCCCTACACCCGCAACACGCTCGAGGAGCACCTCGACATGCTGATGGTTTGCCACCACCTGGATCCGCGCATCCCGGAAGACGTGGCCTTCGCTGAATCACGCATCCGCCGCGAAACGATTGCCGCCGAAGACATCCTCCACGACCTAGGCGCCTTCTCAATCATTGCCAGCGACTCCCAGGCCATGGGCCGGGTGGGCGAGGTGATCACCCGCACCTTCCAGACCGCCCACAAGATGAAGGTGCAGCGCGGCGCCTTGCCCGAAGACGCCGCTTCATCTGGAGGCCGCAACGACAACACCCGCTTGAAGCGCTACATCGCCAAAACCACGATCAACCCGGCGATCGCCCACGGGCTCGATTCCCAGATCGGTTCGGTGGAGGTGGGCAAACTGGCCGATCTGGTGTTGTGGAAGCCGGGCTTTTTCGGGGTGAAACCGGAATTGGTGATCAAGGGCGGCTCAATCGTGTGGGCCCAGATGGGCGATGCCAACGCCTCGATCCCCACCCCCGGACCGGTGCACGGCCGGCCGATGTTTGCCGCTTTTGGGGCCGCCCTGGCCCCCAGCTGCCTCACCTTCATGAGCCAGGCAGCCCTCGATGCCGACCTACCCCGCCAGCTGGGCCTCAAACGCCCCTGCGTGCCCGTGACCAACACCCGCGGCGACATCGGCAAGGCCTCAATGAAAAACAACACGGCCCTGCCAAATGTTGAGGTTGACCCCCAGACCTATGAGGTGTTCGCCGATGGGGTGCTGCTCAGCTGCGAACCAGCCGATGTGCTGCCAATGGCGCAGCGCTACTTCTTGCTCTAATCAGCCACCACTTTGGGTTCGCGCGGGCTATTGCGCCGCTCCGGCAGCAGCTGGGGAAGCTGGGGCAGGGGTTCGCTGAAGCCCACCCCCATGGTGGTAAAGGTGCCGGAGCGAACAAACCAACGCACAAAACCCGCCACCCGATGCAAGTCGGTGGTCCGATGCACATTGAAATCAACCTGCAGTGTTTGACCTACCTGTAAGTCATGGTTTCCGGAGATCAGCAGGCACAAGCCACCGAGACTGATGTCGAGGATGTCGGCATAAAACCACTCGGTGCGAGCTTCACTGCCTGGGCTGGGCAGCTGAATCAGCACCGGAGGACAGGGAGGCGCCACCAACCTTAAATAGCGGCGCTGACAATCGACGGGACCCAGGATTTCTAGGTGTTCATCCCCAGTAAGGATTGTTTCGGCCTCATTGCCCCCTGGATCTTTACCGAAGGGTTCTACCCAGGAGACACCAGGCCGTCTGGAGGCATCGCCAGCAGGATTAGGGAGATGGCTGGGCATAACAAAAGCGCCGGGGAGCTGCCTTTGCTTCACCCTAGTGGCGAAGGAAGATAGAGGCCATGGACGGAGCTGGCCTTCCGTATCAACCCACACCGGCGTCAACCCAACGGGTGGACATGATCCCCCCATGGCAGGTGATGGAGCATGTTTGGGGAATACAGACCAAATCGGGGCTACGACGAATACTTCAGTGCGCCTGATCAGCCCCGCAGCACCCTGCGGCCCCTGCTCTCCTCCCTGGGCCAGCTGGGCCTCGATGAACTGAACCGCAATCACGCAGCCTCTGGCGTGTTGCTGCGACGGCTGGGGGCCACCTTTCGCCTCAATGACTCGGGACGCCAGGGGAGTGAGCGCATCCTTCCCTTCGACCCCCTGCCGCGGCTGATCGGTAGCGCGGACTGGCAACGCCTTGAGGCAGGCCTGTTCCAGCGGCTGGAGGCGATCGACCTATTTCTGGCCGATGTCTATGGACCCCAAAAAATCCTCAACGACGGCGTAATTCCGCGGCAGGACGTGGAAAGCTCCCAGGGCTGGCGGCCCCAACTTCAGGGCTTCCAGCCGCCCCTGGGCCGCTGGTGCCACATCTCCGGCCTTGATCTGGTGCGAGACGGCCAGGGCACCTGGCGAGTGCTGGAAGACAACCTGCGCTGTCCCTCCGGCGTCGCCTACTTCCTGGAAAACCGCCGGGTGATGAAGCGGATGTTCCCGAGCCTGTTTGCCGGCCGCACGGTGCAACCTATCGACGATTACCCCTCCCACCTGCTGCAGACCCTGCGGGAGCTGGCCCCCTGGACCGATACCCCCAAGGTGGTGCTGCTCACCCCCGGGGTGTTCAACAGCGCCTACTTCGAGCACAGCTACCTGGCCCAGCAGATGGGCATCCAGCTGGTGGAGGGCCGCGACCTGATCTGCCAGGACGACCGGGTGTGGATGCGCAGCACGGCCGGGCCCGAACCGGTGGATGTGATCTACCGGCGCATCGACGACGACTTCCTCGACCCGGCCGTATTCCGCAGCGATTCGATGCTGGGGGTGCGGGGCCTGATGGCGGCTTACCGGGCCGGCCGGGTGGCAATCGCCAACGCACCAGGCACCGGCGTAGCCGACGACAAGCTGATCTACGCCTACCTGCCGGAGATGGTCCGCTACTACCTCGGCGAAGATCCAATAATTGAAAACGTACCCACCTACCTATGCTCCAGGGAGGACGACCGGGCCTACGTGCTGGCCCACCTCAGTGAGCTGGTGGTGAAAGCGGTGGCCGAGGCCGGTGGCTATGGCATGCTCATCGGCCCCCACGCCAGCAGCGAGGAGATCGCGGAGTTTGCCGTCAAGATCCAGGCCGATCCCCGCAACTACGTAGCCCAGCCCACCCTCGAGCTCTCCACCGTGCCCTCGCTGAGCGAGGGCGAACTGTTCCCCTGCCACGTGGATCTACGGCCCTACGTGCTGCGGGGCAAGGGGGCCTGGGTAAGCCCGGGCGGTCTCACCCGGGTGGCCCTGCGCCGGGGTTCCCTGGTGGTCAACTCTTCCCAGGGTGGCGGCTGCAAGGACACCTGGATCGTGAGTGAACAACCATGCTGAGCCGCGTCGCCGACTCCCTTTATTGGATCAACCGCTATGTGGAGCGGGCCGAAAACATCTCCCGGTTTGTGGAGGTGAGCGAAGCGATGGCCCTCGACTGCCCGCCCGGCAGCGCCGAACCCTGGCTGCCCCTGGTTGATGCCAGTGGTGATCGGGAACTGTTCGACCGTCTTTATTCAGAAGGACGCCCGGAGCAGGTGGTGGAGTTTCTGGTGCGGGCCGAGGCCAATCCCAACAGCGTGGTGAACTGCATCGCCATCGCCCGCGAAAACGCTCGCCAGATCCGCGATGTAATCACCACCGAAATGTGGGAGCAGCTCAACGACATCTATTGGACCCTGTTCGACAACAAGGGGTTCTGGGGTCAGCCTCCCCAGGAGCAACTTCGGGACATCCGCCGGGCCTGCCAACTTTTTTATGGCATCACGGACGCCACCCTCAGCCGCGACCTCTCCTGGCAATTCAGCCGCCTGGGGCGGGTGCTGGAGCGGGCTGAAAAAACCACCCGCATCCTCGATGTGAAGTACTTCCTGCTGCTGCCATCACCTGATGAGGTGGGCGGCGTGCTCGATGAACTGCAGTGGATCTCCCTACTGCGCAGCGCTGGGGCCTATCAAATGTTCCGTCAGTCGCGCCAGCAGGCGATCGAGCCCAAGGCGGTGGCCAGCTTCCTACTGCTCGACCCGATCTTTCCGCGCTCGGTGCGCTACTGCCTGGAGCGCATCCACGAAACCTTGAGAATCGTGCGCGGCCAGGCGGTGCCAGGAGCTCCAGACGAGCTCGAATGCCTCAGCGGCCTCACCCTGGCCCGCTGGAGCTACAGCCGCATCGATGAACTGATTGCGGGAGGTTTGCACGAGTCGATCGACGACCTGCAAAGCGACCTCAACCGGCTCCATGATCTGATCGAACAGCGCTACTTCATCGCCGACCACGCATGCGTGCCCGCGTAACCCACACCTTCACCTACCGCTACAGCGCCCCGGTGCTGCTGGGTCCGCACCGGTTCTGCCTCAAGCCACGGGGCCACGGCTTTCAGCGGCTACTGGACTTCCAGCTGGTAGTGACGCCAGAGCCTGGGCGGCTCTACCCCTTGGTGGCAGCCAGCGGCGATGAAATCCTGCGGGCCCGATTCAATGGGCCAACAGATGCGTTCATAGTGCGGGCAAGCAGCCTGGTGGAAACGGAACCAGCACCGCTGCTGCAGGTTTGCCTGGAGGGCAGCGAACCGATGCTGCCCTACCCAGTGGGCCACCTGAACGGTGACCTGGCCGGCAGCCTGGAGGGCTGGCTACCCAACGGCCAGCACGACCCAGCCGCGGTGGACATGGCCCAGGAAGCGCTGATGGGCAGCGATCAAAGGGCGCTGATGTTTTTGCAACAGCTGGTAGAAATCATCCAAGACCGGGTCAAATACACCCAGCGACATGTGGGTCCGGCCTGGCCCGCCGGCCGCACCCTCAAGGAAAGGGTGGGATCCTGCCGCGATCTGGCCATGCTGATGGTGGAAGCCTGTCGCTGCGTGGGTTTACCGGCCCGCTTCGTGAGCGGCTACCACCTGGTGGAACCAAAGCCTGAGAGCTACGACCTGCACGCCTGGGCCGAGGTGTATCTGCCAGGTGCAGGCTGGAGGGGCTTTGATCCGAGCGGCATAGGCGTGATCGATGATCGCTACATCACCTTGGCCACCTCCTCCAAGCCGGAGTTGACCGCTGCAGTCACCGGCAGCTTTTCAGGTCCGAATGGCGTCGAAAGCCTGCTGGAATGGAGCATTGAGGCAGACATCCAAGAGCCGGCTGCAACCATGCAGTCGGCCTAAGCAAAAGGTGCCTGCTATTGGGTGTCCTCCATTTCCAGACAAACAACCTGATGGCGGCCGCGATCCTTAGCCACGTAAAGCGCGGCGTCGGCTGCGGCAATCGCAATGCCCTCTTCTTAAGGCTAAAAGAGGAATGCCTACGCTGCCGCCGCACCGGCGAAGCCCTCAGCTGCATCACCATCGACATTGATAATCTCACCGATATCAACGACCGCTTTGGTCATGAAATCGGCAACCTAGTTCTGAAGCGAGTGGCCAGTGCGGTACGCCAAAGGCTGCGCATCACCGACCACTTATTCCGTAGTGGCGGGGATGAATTCGTGGTGGTGGCCACCGATTGCAATGGAGCTGCAGCCCATGAAATGGCTGAAGAGCTGCAAGCCCTTGTAAGCCAGCTGAGGCTGGCAAGCAAGCAGGAACTTGTTCCCACCAGCATCACCACTGGGATCAGCAGCCTGGAGGGGGATGAACTCAAACCCGATATCCTGCTGGCCCGCTCGGATGCGGACCTACGCCATGCTAGACAAAATGCGAACAGCTAAGTTAATGTTGTGCTGAGGTTTTAACATCTAGCACGCGTGCAAGAAGCGCCCATACCCGAAGATGATTCGGCTCGCCTCAAGGAACTGCATAGCTACGGCGTTCTTGATACACAATCTGAGGCAATCTTCGACGATATCACCCACCTAGTTCAAGATATTACTGGCGCAAAAATAGGAGTTATAAGCCTTATCGACGAAAATCGTCAGTGGCTTAAGTCTTGCGTTGGCCTCGACGACGCACCCAAGGAAACGCCCAGAAATATTTCGTTTTGCGGCCACACAATCGTTCAGCGCCGGCCCTTAATTGTAAACGACGCCCTTGAAGATGATCGCTTTGCCGATAATCCACTTGTATTAGGTGAGCCTCGCATCCGTTTTTATGCCGGCTTCCCCTTAATCGCCGCCAACGGCATGGCATTGGGCAGTCTTTGCGCCATTGATATCGAACCGAAGGCCCTTACACCTAAGCAGGTCACCTCCCTAGAGCGACTGGCTCGCCAAGTGGTTAGCCAAATGGAACTGCGGCGAGAAGCCCACCTACTGCAATCCGCCGAATTAGCACTGCAGGCCCAAGGGGGAAATGGACAGGTCAAGCCAGGCATCCAGCTGATTAGTGAAATCAATCCAGTAATGAATCGGGAGCAGCTACAGCAGATGCTGAGCCTGCTGCTAGGCCTAGATCAACCACCCTGCTTTGCACTGGCGCGCTGCAAGTTCAAGGAGTATTCCCGCGTCAGCGCCACCATTGGGAGCGCTGCGGCGAAAAACCTAATCCAAACTGGCTTAGAGCGCCTACGGGACTGTCTACCTGCTCAAGCATCAACCGCCTACTTCTCAGATGACGAGATAGCAATCGTGCTACCACACCTCTCAGAAGAAAGTGCTATCACAGCGATTGCAGAAAGATGCATGGCGAGCCTTGAGGCACCATTAAAACTAAACGACCGCGACATAGAGCTGGGAATGAACATGGGCATTGCAATCTTCAAAAAAAACTATAGCGATGTTGATTCTCTACTCTCTGACGCCAGCATCGCCCAACGCATAGCCATCACCGATCGCAGCAAAAACAGCAATTTCAACTTCATCGATCTGCCCGCACGACTGGCGGCACAGCAGCACTACCAAGTGGAAACCGATCTACGTCGCGCTATCCGACGCAACGAAATCACCCCCTATCTGCAACCGATTGTTGATCTCGTCACGGGCAAGCCTGTAGGCCTGGAATGCCTGATGCGCTGGCGCACCGACAGCGGCGAAATGATGCTGCCCAATAATTTTTTGCCGATAACTCACCTGGCCGGGCTCAGCGGTGAACTTGATCTTCAGATAATCCAGAAAGCAATCCAAGCCAGCCATGAACTAGCAAGCGCTGCACCAGGGCAGCCGCTGCAACTCTCAGTGAATCTCTCCGGCCTACTGCTGGAAAGTGAGGGCCAGCGCCAACGGTTGCTGCAACTGATCCGCTCCACCCCCTTGCCAAAAGATTGGCAGCTGCAAGTAGAACTGGTCGAGGATTATTTACATGACAATGGCTCGGAACTTGGAATCTTCCTCAACTACCTGCGCCGCCTGGGAGTTGCCATCGCAATCGACGACTTCGGCACGGGTTATTCCTCGCTCAGCCGCCTCCACAACTATCCAGTGCGCACGGTGAAGGTCGATTGCAGCTTTGTAGAGCGCATCGACGACAGTAGCAATCCCAGCAACCAGTTGCTAAAAACAATCCAGAATCTCTGCGCCGATTTAGGACTGGAAAGTACCGCTGAAGGGGTCGAAACCGACTCTCAACGCGCCTGGCTGGTGCAGAACGGCTATAAGCATGGTCAGGGCAACCTATTCAGCCGGCCGATGTCGGTGGCTGCTACAGCCCACTACTTAGCCGAAATTCACTAGGAAACTACCAGCTAACCCCATGCAACTTAGGCAGGGGGGCTGTGTTAAACGTTGTAGCAAATAACCGGGGAATAAGGCGGCTGTTGTATACCCGAAACTCCCGCACCACGCTGGCACCCTCCTCACGCACAGCCTGATTAAGCACCACCGAACCATCGTGATCAGAAACGGAGCGGTGAAACGTTCCCGGAGGAATGCGCAGGATGTCGCCACCTGTTTCTAGGCGAACAATGTGATAGGGATAATTCCAGCCCAAATTGACCAAGTAAAAAGTTCGACCACCGTTCAGGGCCAACAAATTATCTTCCTGGTGGGGGTGCAGATAAAACTGCCAGGCACCAGTCTTCTCCTCATCCGGAGGGCTCACCGCCGGACCGGCATGGATCACCAGATCGCGGGCATTGGAGCTGGCAACGGTGATATCAAAGAAACGAACAGCGGGGGTATCGCGGAACTTCTCGTAGGGAATCAGCTCGAACATCGGCGCAGACCGGGAAGGGCCAGACCGGGGAAGGGCAGACATTCGGGTAAGAGCAGCGGGTGCTGCCAGATCAAGACCTAATGAAACTCACCACCGGGTGGCCGGCCGTCGCAACCACTACTTATCAAGGAATCTTGCTTGGCTCAAAAGGGGATCGGCATCTCCACATCAGCTGGCTCGGGGGCACAGACCGGCACCCGCTGGGCCACCACTTCGCCCAGCACCACGATTGAGGGCGAAGCAAAATCCTGCTCCTCAGCCCGGTCGGCCAGCTCACCCAGCACGCTGATCAGCTGCCGCTGCCCCCGCACGGTGCCCTGCTGAATCACGGCCGCGGGCGTGTCGGCCGCCAGGCCACCCGCCATCAGCTCCTCAGCGATGCGGCGCAGGTTGTGCAGGCCCATGTAGATCACCAAGCCATCACTGGTCTGGGCCAGGCCGCGCCAGTTCACCCCGGGCCGGCCCTTGTCGATTTCCTCATGGCCCGTCACGAAGGTGACGCTGGAGCCGGCGCGGCGGTGGGTAACAGGAATGCCCGCATAGGCCGGAGCCGCGATGCCAGCGGTTACCCCAGGCACCACCTGCACCGGCACTCCCCTGGCGGCTAAGTGGGCCGCCTCCTCGCCGCCGCGGCCAAACAAAAAGGGATCACCGCCCTTAAGCCGCACGATCAGGCGATGGCGGCTGGCCAGTTCCACAAGCACCGCGTTGGTGCTTGGCTGCGGCACGGAATGGTGACCGCGGCGCTTGCCGACAAAGTGGAGCTCGCAGCCCTGGGGCACCAGATTCAGCAGGGCCTGCGGCACCAAGGAGTCGTAGACGAGGGCATCGCACTGCCGCAGCAGCCGGTGGGCCTTGAGGGTGAGCAGCTCCGGATCACCGGGACCCGCCCCCACCAGATAAACCGTACCTAGCTGGGCCGGGGCACTCATGGCAGGGCCTCGAGTTCAGCCAGCAGCAGCTGGCGCAGGCCAGGCCGCTGCAGCAAAGGCGGACCCACCTGCTCGGCTAGCTGGTCGGTGAGCCGGTTGGCGGCCAAGGCCAGAGGCAGAGCTGGAGCGGCCAAGGCTGGAGCGGCAAGGGTCAGCTTCAGCTCCGCGAGGTGCTCTGCACTGTATGGAGTGGCGACGCAGTGGGCGCCGGTGCGCCGCTCCAAAGTGGTGAGGTAGCGGGCGGCCAGGGGGCCCTCCAGGGGGTGATGCAGCAGTAGGGGCCGGGCCGCTGGCTGGTAATCCTGCATCGCCAATCCGGCTAGCTCCCTAGCGAGGGCAGCCTGCCAGCGGGGCCAGGCCCCCAGGAAGGGCCAGCGCTGCACGCGGGCGAAAGCCGACCAATGGCGCACAATCGACGGCAAATCGTGGCGCACATGGCCGCCGGGCAGCAGCAGCAGCGGCACCAAGCCGAGGACCTGACCCGGCTGCAACAGCTCGCTCGCCACCGCCGGCACCGCAGCCGAAAGGGCCTGCAGCCGCACGGGCGCACCCCGGCGGCACTCCAGCTCGGCGGCCAGCGCGACCAACTCAGCAGGCAGCTGGCCGCCCGCGCGGCCATGCACCACCAGCAGCAGGGGTTGGGCCGGCGTAGCAGCCAAGCGGCGCCCCAACCGCTCGGCCACCCGCGGATCGAGCCCGCAGCGCCGCAGGGGCACCAGGGCGCGGCGGGCTCCTGGCAGACGGGCCAGCAGATCCACCGCCGGGGCAGCCAGCTGGGGATCGAGGTCGCCGGCCAGGGCGCTGAGGCCAGCCACCAACTGGGACCGGGGCCAGACCGACAAACCACGGGCTACCCCTTCGAGAGCGGCGCGCCGCAATGGGGTGGCGATTGGGGCCCCCATCCAGCTCAGCAGCACGGGCCAAGCCGCAACCTGGCGCTGGTGACCCAGCAGGGGCAGCAGGGCTGCTGCCACAACTTGGGGCAAAGCCGAGAGGGACAAAGCAAAGCCAAGGGCCACCGGACCCGGGGCCAATTGCTCCAGCAGCCAAGCGGCACTAGCTCCATCGCGGTGGCGCAGTACCTGGCTGGGCAAGCCTGGATCCGGATCGGGCTGCTGGCGCCACCAGCTCAGCAGGCGCAACTGGGCCGGCGGATCCAGCCGCTCCGCCAGGACGGCAAGCAGGTCTGGGGCGATGCTGAGGCTGCCGTTTTCCAGCGCCAGCAGCCAAGGTTCAGGATCCAGCTCGGGCTGGTTGCGCAGCTGTTGCAGCCAGCCCCAGCGATCCGGGGAGCCGCAGGCCGGCAGCTGGGCCGGCTCCCACTGGGGCAGGGCAGATCTCAAAGCCGCCCTCCGCGCTCAGAAGCCAGCTGGCTCGCGGCGCCGGGCTCCAAATTGCTCCAGCAGCAGCTGCTCCAGCACATCGGCAAGATCACTGAGGGGTACGCCTTTTTCATGCAGCTCGGCCAGCTTGGGCTCGGCGCCCATGGAGCCGCCAAGAAAGATCTTGGCCGCCTCCACCATCTGACCATCCTTACGGGCCTTGGCCCCCATCAGCCCGATCTGACCCATGTAGGGCTGGCCGCAGGCATTGGGGCAGCCGGTCCAGTGCATGCGCACCGCCTCGGGCAATTCGATGCGCTGCTCCAGCTCTTCGAGCACCTGCTGGGCCACGCCCTTGGTGGGGATCAAAGCGAAGCTGCAGTAGGCGTTGCCGGTGCAACTCACCGCTTCTGCCTGAAGGGTCGAGGGGTCGGGGCGCAAGCGCTGCAGCAGGGGTTCGGCCAGCAGGTCCTCGATGCGATCGCAGGGCACATCAACGATCAAGGCGTTCTGGGCCTCGGTGAGACGCAGCTCGCCGCTGCCATAGGTGCGCGCCAAAGCGGCAAGCTCCTGCATCGAAGCCGCGTCCAGCCGGCCCATGGGCACGTGCAGACCCACCCAGTGGAGCCCCTCCTGCTTCTGTGCATGGACGCCCAGTCCTGAGCGGGGGGCACGACTTACCAAGTGGGAGCCGTCGTGGGGGTGCACGGGTTCGGCGAAGGCTTCAACCAGCTCCTCCCGATAGGCGTCGATCCCGAGCTGGTCGATCAGATACATCAGCCGGCTCTTATTGCGCTGCTGGCGGTTGCCGTGGCGCTCGAAATGGCACAGCAAGGCCAGGGTGAAGTCGGCCAGCTGCTCAGGCCGCAGCCACAGGCCCAGGGGCACTGCCAACTCGTTCCGCTGGGCTGAGAAGAAGCCCCCCACCAGCACGGTGAAACCGAGCTGACCGTTGTGCTCAGCCGGCAGGAAGGCCAGGTCGTTGTGCAGCAGGAAGCTATCTGGCGCGCCTCCCACGGCCACATTGAATTTGCGTGGCAGGTTGCGGGGACCGGCCGGCCCCAGCAGCCTCGCCTGAATCACCTCCACCAGGGGGCGGGTGTCGACGATCTCCTCTGGGTCAATGCCCGCCAGCGGGTTGCCGGTGATGTTGCGAGGGTTGTCGTGACCCGATTGGCGGCTGGTCAGACCCCCAGCCTCCAGGGCCTGCAGAAGGGGCGCCATGTCCTCCAGCAGCAGGCCTCGGAGTTGGAGATTTTGGCGGGTGGTGATGTCGGCACTGCCCTGATCACCACAACGATCGATCACCTCAGCCAGCAGCTCCAGCTGGTCGGCTGAGATCACGCCATTGGGCAGCCGCAGCCGCACCATGAAGCGCCCCGGGGTCACCGGACGGAAGAAGATCCCCAGCCATTTCAGCCGGATGGTGAGGGTTGCCTCGTCCAGCGACTCCCAGCCCTGGCTCGCCAAATCACCCAAGCGAGGAGCTAGATCCAGGCCACAAAGCTCTGCCTTGGCCTGTTCGATCTTGCTGGGCTTGGCCAGGGGTTCCATTTTTATAAGGCTTGAGCTGGCCGTACAGGAAGATCAGGTGATAGTCCCGGAGCGCCAACCTCCGCAATGTCGCAATCACTACCAATTACCGGAGGGTTGGTTCAACGGCCTACTAGCCAACTCAGTGGGGCCCAGGAGCGATTTCGGCTACTGATCGCCAAAGTAGGCAGCGGTGAACACACGAGTACGGGCCTCGACCGAGACGAGGCCTGCGAGGCCATGGACCTCATGCTCAGCGGGGAAGCGAGTGATGCCCAAATGGGGGCCTTCCTGATCGCACACAGGATTCGCAGGCCCGCCCCGATTGAGCTCACCGGGATGCTCGATAGCTATCGGCGCCATGGGCCGAAGCTGAAAACCCAAGGCCAAAAAGCCCTCTGCTTTTGCGTGCCATACGACGGCAGGTCACGAACAGCTCCGTTGGCTCCCCTTGTGGCTCTCGTACTCGCCTCCTCCGGCCTGCCCGTGGTGCTTCACGGAGGCAAACCCATGCCCGTGAAATACGGAATCACCCTTGCCGAGCTGTTTGGATCCATAGGCATTGGCTGGTCTGGGCACAGTCTTGAAACCATCCAAGAGCGGCTAGACGGGTTTGGTCTTGCCCTCACCCACCAACCCGATCACTTTCCAGCGGCAGAAACCCTTCTCCCCATTCGCGACGCGATCGGCAAGCGACCGCCCGTGGCCAGTTTGGAGTTGCTGTGGACCCCACACCAAGGGGAACACCTGCTGATCAGCGGTTTCGTGCACCCCCCCACAGAAAAGAGGGCCTGGGAAGCCCTCAGCGCCTTTGGCGAAACCGATGTACTCACCATTAAAGGGCTGGAAGGATCCACCGATCTCCCCACCACACGGGCAGGAATTACGGCCAGAGTTCAAAACGGTGAGGTCGAGCGGATCTTGATGCACCCCCGCGACCACGGCATTGAGGCAGACGAAGTGGCTTGGGTCTGCCTTGAAACTTGGAGGGACCAGGCCCTGGCTGCATTAGCAGGCGAGGGGCCCTTGGCGGAAGGGCTGGCCTGGAACCTAGCCGCCTACCTTTGGCAGGCCGGTGCCTGCAGCTCACTACCAGCGGCACTGGAACAAAGCCGGGCGCTGCTGCAGGCCCGCAGCGGCGAACGGCTGCGGCAGCAAATGGCAGATCTGTAGCAACTGCGACGGGAGCGAGCTCGGGCCGTGTGTTGTTCTAAGCGAGTTGGTGAGCTTTCGCGCCAGCGCATTTCATTGAGGGGAATCAAAAGGCCCTCAGTGACCGGTGATTGCGCTGGCATCAAACAGGCAACCCAAATTCCGCACCGCTGACCCAATAGGGATTGGCGGCTATTTCGTGCCCCGAACCGGAGTTTTAACCAATGACAAACGCATCACGCCGCCAATTTCTGCTTCGCACAGCCACCACAACAGCGGTGCTTGCATTCCAGGTGGGTGGACTTGCCAGCCTGCTAATCACCAACGCCGCCCACGCTGCACCGGGCAAGCCGGAAACCACCTCGGCAACCCTGGGCTTTATTGCCCTCACCGATGCCGCTCCGCTGATTGTTGCCAAAGAGAAGGGCTTCTTCGCTAAGCAAGGCATGACCGGGGTGGAGCTGAAAAAACAAACCTCCTGGGCGGTCACCCGCGACAACCTCGAGCTTGGTAGCTCCGGAGGAGGGATTGATGGGGCACACCTGCTCAGCCCGATGGCCTACCTGCTGACCACTGGGGCAATCAGCAAAAGCAAAAAGCCGGTGCCAATGAACCTCTTGGCCAGGCTTAATTTGAATGGGCAAGCCATCTCCGTATCCAAAGAATTCTTGAGCGATAAGCTCACCGTTAAGGCCCCTGGCTTAGTCAAAACCGTGGCCAAGAAGAATGCCACTGGAGACAAGTTCAAAGCTGCTGTTACTTTCCCGGGTGGCACCCATGATCTGTGGATGCGCTATTGGCTGGCCGCCAATGGAGTCAACCCCAATAAAGACGCCAACCTTGTGGTGATTCCCCCGCCCCAAATGGTTGCAAACATGCAATCGGGAACCATGGATACCTTCTGCGTGGGTGAGCCATGGAACGAGCGCCTTGTAAACAAGAAACTGGGATACACGGCTCTCATCACCGGTGAGCTCTGGCGCGACCACCCTGAAAAAGCCTTTGCCATGCGGGCAGATTGGGTGAAGAAAAACCCCAACGCTGCTCTCAGGCTATTGATGGCCGTGCAGCAGGCCCAGAAATGGGCCGACAACCCAGCCAACACTAGTGAGTTGGCCAAAATGCTTGCCCAAGACAAATACGTCAAGGCCAGCGTTGATGATCTGCTCCCCCGTCTCCAGGGCACCATTGACTACGGCACAGGCAAGGTGGTGAAAAACAGCCGCTACAAGATGAAGTTCTGGGCCAGTAATGCCTCTTTCCCCTATAAGAGCCATGACGCCTGGTTCATCACAGAAGATATCCGCTGGGGTTATTTGCCCTCAAGCACCAATATAAAGGCGCTCGTCGACAAAGTAAACCGAGCTGACCTCTGGCGTGCAGCAGCTAAGGCCAACGGCTACACCGATGTTCCCACTAGCGATTCGAGGGGCGTAGAAACCTTCTTTGATGGGATCAAGTTTGATCCCAATAATCCCAAGGCCTACCTCAACAGCCAAAAGATCAAGGCGATGAAGTAAGCCGACAGGTCGATGATCCTGATCCCAAGGAGGCCCTGCCGGGTCTCCTTTCTGACTTCCTTTAAAACCACGCTCCTTTAATGACCCCCGCCCTCGCGAAAAGCCGCAAGCCACGGCGACCAAGAATCTCTTGGCTGCATTCGCCCTTGGCTCGTCAGCTGAAAGCCCCGGTGGTTTGCATCGGCCTTACCTTGGCCCTCTGGCAGCTCATGTGCCTTCCCAATCCGGATGGCTTCCCCGGGCCGATCCAAGTGATAACCCAAACCTGGACCCCCTACATCAGCCAACCCTTCTATGACGATGGCGGCACGGCAAAGGGATTGGGCCTACAGATTCTGATCTCCCTTCAACGGGTCGTCATTGGCTATAGCCTGGCGGCAATTGTTGGCATCGCCGCTGGACTTGCGATCGGCCTGAATGAATTTCTACGGCGGGGCTTTGATCCCCTGATTCAGGTCCTGCGCACCGTACCGCCCTTGGCCTGGCTACCTATCTCCCTTCTCCTACTCCAGCAGGCTGATGCGGCAGCCATTTTCGTGATCTTTATCACAGCAATATGGCCAATTATCATCAACACGGCTGTGGGAATCCGCGAAATTCCCCAGGACTACACCAATGTGGCTCGGGTTCTTAGGTTGCGCAAACGCAGTTATCTGCGCGACATCCTGCTGCCAGCTACGGCCCCCTACGTGTTTACTGGCCTGCGGATCTCTGTGGGTCTGGCCTGGCTTGCCATCGTGGCAGCGGAGATGCTGAAGGCCGATGGCGGAATTGGCTTCTTCATCTGGGATGCCTACAACGCCGGGGGAGATACCAGCACAAGTCAAATCATCCTGGCCATCTTCTATGTGGGTGTTGTTGGCCTGATCCTTGATCGCCTGGTAGGCATGGTGGGAGATCGGATTAGTGGTGGAGGACGTTGAGATGACTTCACTAGTCACCATTGACAACGTCACCCAATCCTTTGCCCTACAAGATGGAGGTCAGTACGTAGCGCTTAAAGACATTACTCTTGAGATTAAGGAAGGAGAATTCGTATCGCTTATCGGCCATTCAGGTTGCGGCAAATCAACCCTGCTCAATCTACTGGCAGGTCTCACTTTAGCGACAAAGGGTGGGATCTTGATGGATGGCCGTCAAGTCACCTCCCCTGGGCCCGACAGGATGGTGGTGTTTCAGAATTACTCGCTGCTGCCATGGCAAACCGTTCGACAAAATGTTGATCTAGCTGTAACGAACGTACTGCGTCATCTCTCCAGCGAAGAACGCAGAGAACTGGTTGACAAGCAATTGAAGACGGTTGGCCTCAGTACCGCTGCCGAAAAGTATCCCCGCGAATTGTCTGGGGGTATGAAACAACGGGTCGCCATTGCCAGAGCACTGGCCATCCAGCCGCGCTTGCTACTCCTCGACGAACCCTTCGGAGCGCTTGATGCCCTAACCCGCGGGAACCTGCAACAGCAGTTGATGCAGATCTGCCAGGCGGAGGGTGTCACCACCGTGATGGTGACCCATGACGTGGATGAGGCGCTGCTCCTCTCCGATCGCGTGGTGATGCTCACCAATGGACCAGAAGCAGAGATTGGTCAAATTCTCAACGTGCACCTACCACGGCCCCGGCAACGGCTCGAGGTGATGGAACATCCAGATTATTACCAGTTGCGGATTGAACTGATTGGTTTCTTGCAGCAACAACGGCGGATGCGGGAACGGCGCACAGCAGTGACCGCAGGATCACCCGCAGCTCCAAGCCGCGCAGCCACAGTTGTGCGGTTGGGTTACTTACCAGGTCTCGATATCGCTCCCCTGGCGATGGCGATCGACAGCAAGTTGTTTGATTCCTCTGTCGTGCAACTCATCCCCGAATCCTTCGCCGACTGGCGTCGACTCGAGGATCGCTTGGTAGAAGGTGGCTTGGACATGGCGATCACCTCAGCCACCACCCCTTTGCAACTAAACCTGGGACTGGGTAACCGGCCCGGTCAAAAGCGAACTCCCTGGGCGGCCATCACACCGATGACCGTCAGCCGTAATGGCAACGCCCTCTGCCTTGCCCGCCATCTCATGGATCAGGGCATTGGGGATCGCGCAAGCTTGGTGGAGTGGATTCAAGACAGGGACAAGCCCTTCACCATTGGCATCCCTCAACATCACGGCATCGCCGAGCTGTTGCTGCGTCACTGGTTAACGGCTGGCGGGCTCAATGTTGAAGAGCACATTGTGTTCACCATGCTGTCACCGATGGCCATGGTTGGAGCATTGCGCACGAGGGCCATCGATGCGTTTTGTGCAGGCCGCTATCGGGTTGCTGAGGCCGTTGAAGATCGGCAGGGCTATGTCCTGGCCACCGACCTCGACATCTGGAGTGGGCATCCTGAAAAAGTGCTCACCACATCAGAAGCGTGGGCCACTGCCCATCCCGATGCCCTGGTTGCCATCTGCAGTGGCCTCATGCAGGCAGCTGCACGCTGCGACAACGGCAACCAACGCGAAGAGATGACACGCGTTCTAAGCCAGCCCCAGTGGCTCGGAACCCGTTCCGCCATTGCCCTGACACGGCAGTTCAAAACCGGCCTGGGGGATTCGAGCCCTGAACTACTGCGATTCAACCAGTTCCATGCCGATCGGGCCCACATTCCTAATCGTTCTGAAGGCACCTGGTTACTCACCCAATTCAGCCGTTGGGGTTGGTGCCCATTCCCAACCAACAGACAAGAATTGCTCGCACTGACCTACCGCCAAGACATTTGTGATCAAGCCCTGGTCGCGGCAGGCTTCCAAGCCTTGCCTGCTCCGCGTCCCACCTTTGCGCTGGCTGATGGCATCCCCTTCAACGCGGACGAGCCGATCCCCTACCTGAAAACCCAACTTCAGGGATCGGCTCCACCCATGGAACATGCAGAGCTCCCAGCAGCGTCCACCAGATAACCCGCATTGATTCCCACTGCCTGAGCTAGACCAATGCCAGAAACCAGCCAACTGCCCTCAGGACATGACCTGCCCTTTCTCCATTTTGAAGGAGTGGGGCAAGTCTTTAAGAGCCGCTCAGGTGAGTTTGAGGCTCTACGCAACATCAATCTAACCGTGGACCGCGGTGAATTTGTTTGCGTGATTGGCCATTCAGGTTGCGGCAAATCAACGCTGCTCAATATGGTCTCAGGCTTCCTACACCCCACAAGTGGAAGCGTCACGATTCATGGGGCCGCCATCGAATCACCAGGCCCCGATCGAATGGTGGTGTTTCAAAACTATTCCCTGCTGCCTTGGAAGACCGTACGCCAGAACGTGGAACTTGCGGTCAAGGCAGCACGGCCCGAGCTGGACCAGGCGTCACGCCGCCAGGTGGTGGACCATCACTTGGAGATGGTCCACCTCAGCAACGCAGCCGATCAGCGCCCCGGCCAGATCTCTGGAGGCATGAAGCAACGGGTGGCGATCGCCCGCGCCTTGGCCGTGTCACCAGCGGTGCTGGTGCTGGATGAACCCTTCGGCGCCCTCGATGCGATTACCAAGGAGGAACTGCAAGAGGAGCTGATGGCGATCTGGCGCGAGCAGAAACCCACAGTGCTGATGATCACCCACGACATCGACGAGGCCCTGTTTCTGGCCGACCGGGTCGTAATGATGACCAACGGCCCTGCCGCCGGCATCGGCGAAATCCTTGAGGTGCCCTTCGAGCGGCCGCGCCGCTACGAAGCGATCCAGGTCGACCCCCGCTACGGCCAACTGCGCAACCACGCCCTCGATTTTCTTTATCGCCGCTACGCCCACGACGTGGATTAGGTCAGGCCGGCGTCAGCGCCACCGCCGCTGCCTTGAGCTCCGGTTGCATCGAAATCGGGCAGCCCAGTTCATGCATCAGTCGATTGGCCTCGCAAGCCAGCTCGCCTTGGGAGGCGCCCCAATGCATCGGCAAAAACACGGTGCCGGGCCGAATGCGATCGGTGATTTGCACCTTCACCGACACCGCACCCCGTCGCGACCGCACCTGGGCCCAGGCCCCATCAACCAAGCCGGCGCGAGCCGCATCGCTTGGATGCACCTCCAGCAGCGGCTCGGGGTGGGCCTTAAGCGCCCTCGCCACATGGGCCGTGCGGGTCATGGTGTGCCAGTGGCCCAGCACCCGCCCCACCGTGAGCACCAGGGGATAGGAGTCGCAAGGGGGTTCGGCTAAGCCCAGGGGCGGATCAGCCCAGAGGCGTGCCTTGCCGGAAGCGGTAGGGAAGGCCAGATTGCCATAGAGACGCGCCTTGCCGCCGCCGGGGGCGGTGTCGGCGGGGAAGGGCCACTGCTGGGGGCCGTGCTCGGCCAGGAGCTCGTGGCTGAGGCCGCTGCAATCGCACACCCGGCCGGCCGTGAGCGCCACGAACTCGGCATACACCTCGCCGGCGTCACGCCAGCCGAACTGCTGCCCAAAACCGAGGCGCCGGCCCAACTCCGCAAAAATCGCCCAGTCGGCCCGGGCCTCACCGGGGGGCTGGCGGAAGGCAGAGCAGAGCGTGACGCGGCGCTCGGAGTTCACCATTACGCCAGCCTTCTCGCTCCACTGGGCCGCCGGCAGCACCAGGTGGGCCAGCGCCTCGGTTTCGGTGCCGGCATAGGCCTCGCTCAGCACCACCAGCGGGCAGTTCGCCACCGCTGAGCGCACCCGATCGAGGCTGGGCAGGCTGACTAAGGGGTTGGTGGCCGCCACCCACCAGAGGTCGAGCTCCCCGCGCTCCATCGCCTCGATCTGTGGCCACACCGCCAAGCCGGGCTCTGGCGAAATCGAGCCAGCAGCAAAGCCCCAGTGGCGCTCCACCTCGGCCCGGTGCTCTGGATTACTCGCGGCGCGGTAACCGGGCAACAGCTGGGCCAGGCCGCCCACCTCGCGGCCCCCCATGGCGTTCGGCTGGCCGGTGAGCGAGAAGGGTCCGGCTCCCGGCCGGCCGATCTGGCCGCTCACCAGGTGCAGGTTGCAGATCCCGGCCACGGTGGCGCTGCCCTCGCGGCTCTGGTTCACCCCCATCGACCAAAGACTGAGCGCGCCGGTCGCTTGACACCACCACTCAGCCAGCTGGCGCAGGTCGGCCTCGGCAATACCGCACACCGCCGCCGCCCGGGCCGGCTGCCAGGCCCGCCAGAGTGTCTCGAGCTCGGCGAAACCCTCGGAGTGGGCCGCCACGCAGGCCTGATCCACGCCGCCACGCTCCAGCAACAGGTGGCCCAAGCCACAGAGCAGGGCCAGGTCGCTGCCGGGGGCGATCGCCAGGTGCAGGTCGGCAGCATCGCTGGTAGCGGTGGCCCGTGGATCCACCACCACCAGGCGCGGCCCATTCCCCTTGCGCCGGCGCTTGAGCAGCCGCTGGAACAGCACCGGATGGCACTCGGCCGTGTTGGTGCCAATCAGCAGCACCAGATCGGCCAGATCGAGGTCGTCGTAGCAGCAGGGCGGGCCATCGGAGCCGAAGCTGCGGGCATAGCCGGCCACCGCCGAACTCATGCACAGGCGCGAGTTGGCGTCGAAGTTGTTGCTGCCCAGGGCGCCCTTGAGCAGCTTGTTGGCGACGTAGTAGTCCTCACATAGGAACTGACCAGAGCCGTAGATCGCCAACGCTTGCGGCCCCTTGGTGGCCAAGGTGGCCTGGATGCGCTCCACCAGGATGGTGAAGGCCCGCTGCCAGCTGATCGGCTCAAGGGGCTGGTCGATGCGCGCACGCCACAGGGGCGTGGTGAGGCGGTTGGGGTGCAGGGTTTCGCCCACAGTGGCGCCCTTGATGCACACCTGGCCCAAGGACGAGGGATGGTGGCGGTCGCCGCGGGCGGTCCAGAGGCCGCCGGGTTCGGCCGGGGCCTTCAGCTCCAGACCGCAGCCCACGCCGCAGTAGGGGCACTGGGCTAGGGCAGCTGGACTGGCAGCCGGGCTGGCGGAATCACTGACCATGGGGTCATTGGATCAAGCCAGGGCACCCGATGATGGTGCCAGTTGTTACCGCAGCTCCCCTGGGCTCTCTCCTAGCAAGCACCTGCTTCCACTTCGAGGCCGACTTCACCGCCGACCTGCGCTGCATTCCGATGGCCGTGCGGCGCAAGCTCGATCTGGCCGGCGTAAAGCTGAAGCTGCAGCACTGGAGCGAGCTGGGCGACGGCGAGCGCAGCGACCTGCTGGCCTGGCCCGACAATGCCGCCGCCATCGAGGCGTTGCACCAGCACCTTCTGGCACGCACCATCGGCCTCAGCGCCGGCCAAGCCAAGGAGCTGCCGCGCCCCTGCGGGGAGCCCTGGCAGCAGGCCGAGCAACTGCCCGCGGTGCTCGCCTCCTCCTGCGCCCAGCTCGGCCTGGAGCTGCGCAGCGGCAGCTGGGCGGAGCTGGACGAACTGCAGCGCTTCGCCCTAGTGAAGCTCAGCCACCCCGGCCACGAGCACCGCAACCTGCCGCGGGCCCTGGCGGAGTTTGGGCTGCTGGCTGAAGAGCCCTGAACAGAGGCGCCCTGAGCCTCACCACTTGCGGTAGGGCAGGAACTTGCCGTTCATCGTCACCACCACCCGATCACCCTTCGGGTCTTCCTGCTTGGCCACCGTCAGGCTGAAGTCGATCGCCGACATGATCCCATCGCCGAACTGCTCCTGGATCACGTCCTTGAGCGGCAGGCCATAAACTTGCAGGATCTCGTAGAAGCGGTAGAGAAGTGGATCGGTAGGGATCACCGGATCGAGGGCCCCCTTCACGGGATAGGTGGTGAGGGCAGCCAGCAGGGCAGGCCGCTCCGGCTCGGTGATCTGCAGGGCCTCGAGCAGCACCTGAGCCTGATCGGCTGAGGCCGTGGCCTGGCCGTAGAGCAGGCTGGCGGTCCACACCTCGTCCTGACCCAGGCGGGCGCCAAGGTCGGCGAAGCTGAGCCCGCTGCAGCGCTTGGCGTCGAGCAGGGTCGTGGTGTGGGGAGACAGAGCCATGGAGGAAGCGGACATGCGGCGGGACCCTACGGATGGGCGCGGGCCTGCCTGGCAGCCGTTGCTACAACTGCCCCTACGCGCCTGCCTGCTCAGCGGTGGCGAGAGCCGGCGCATGGGCAGCGACAAGGCGCTGCTGCCCCACCCGGAAGGCGGCACCTGGCTGGAGCGCAGCTTGCGCCTGCTGGCCCAGCTGGAGACGCCGATCAGCCTGCTGAGCCGCCATCCGGCCCATCTCGAACAAGCGGAACAGTTGGCCCTGGAGCTCGCCCCGGGCTCGCCGGTGATGGCCCTGGCCGAACCGCCGCCCTGGGAGGGGCCGCTGCTGGCGCTGCACCGGCTGATGCAGCAGCACCCAAACGAGCAGCTGCTGCTCTGCCCGGTGGACATGCCGGAGCTCAGCCTGGCCGCCCTACAAACCCTGCTGGCGAGCGCAGCAACAGGGAGCCCGACCCGGCTCCATCTGGCCCACGACGGCGAGCGGCTGCAACCGCTGCTGGGCCTGTATCCGAGCAGTGCCCCGACCCGCGCCCACCTGGCCGCAGCGGTGGAGCGGGGCGAACGGCGGCTGCAGGGCTGGCTGGCAACGCTGCCCTGCCAAGCGGTGCCATTGGATCCCCGTGCCATCCGCAACGTGAACCGACCCGAGCCAAGTCAACCGGCCGATTCCCCCAGCGCCACCACCATCCGCTCACAACGCTCCAGCTCCGCCTCAACCAGTGCCAGCAGCTCCTGCCGCGGCGCGGGGAGCGGGAAGGGCCCCTCCTCATAGCGGGCCTCCACCGCAAACACCTGCAGCTCCAGCAGCAGGGGATCAAGCTGCTGACCAGCCAGGGCGACCAGATCTTCGAGGTCATGGACCCGGGGTGGCCGCCGGTCGGCCAGCACAATCCAGGCCTTGAGAAGTTTCTCCACCGCCTGCTGCGCAGTGAAGCCCCAATCCTCGTCGGGATAGGCAGGGTCAAGGGTTAGCCCCAGGCTGCGCAGATGGCGGCGCACAATCGCCAGGAGCAGCAAGGCGTCTTCAGCGGGCGACATACAGCACCCGGCCCTCACGGGCCACATCGCCAAACACATGCCAGCGGGAGCCACTCAGGCGCTCGGCATCAGCGCTGCCCGCCACCACCAGGTCGACAGCTACTCCCTGCCTACCCAGCGCTCGGTTGAAGCGCTTCCAGCAGGCCAGCTTCTCGACCGGCGTGAGCTGGGGCTGGCCCACGATCACCGCCAGATCCAGATCTGAGTCGGGGCGCGCCTCACCCCTGGCCCGCGAACCAAACGCGATCACCGCCTGCACATCGGGCTCGGCGCAGAGACGCGCCAAGGCTTCCCCAGACCTCTGGGGATCCAACCCCGGACCCAGCTCAGGAGCCGGCTCCAGCGCCAGGGGCTTGCGCCAGGGGATGGTGGGCGGCGTGAAACGCTCGGCAGCGGTGGCGACCATGCTGAAACGCTACCGCCAACATCAAGCCAACAGCCATAGCGTGGCCGCCATGGCCAGTGCCACCGACCAGCTCAACCGGCCCCTCGGGGTACTGCGGCTGTCGCTCACGGCCCGCTGCAACCTGGCCTGCGCCTATTGCTTGCCGGATGGGGTGGAGCCACCGGGCCTGCTGACGCTGGAGCAGCGGCTGCAGGTGATCGGGGCGGCGGTGAGCCTGGGAGCCCGCAGCCTGCGGCTGACTGGCGGCGAACCCCTCCTGCACGGCGGCCTGGAGGAACTGATCGCCGCCGTGCAACCGCTGCGCGCCACACACCCGGAACGTGCGGGCCTGCGCGAGATCGCGCTCACCAGCAATGGCCTGCTGCTGAGCGCAGCGCGCGCCCGGAGCCTGCGGGCCGCCGGCCTCGACCGGATCACCCTCAGCCTCGATGGCACAACGGGCGCGTCGGTGGCCCGCATGGCTGGCCTGGCCGATGCCGCCGCCGGCGAGCGGGCCTTGGCGGCGGTGCTGGCGGCGATCGAGCACGCCCGCGCCGCCGGCTTTGATCCGGGCCGCGGGGCGCTCAAGCTCAACGCGGTGATCCAACGCAGCGCCAACGACGACCAGCTGCTGCCCCTGGCGGCCCTGGCCCGCGAGCGGGGGGTGGAGCTGCGCCTGATCGAATTCATGGACGTGGGCAACCGCAATGGCTGGCGGCCCGAGGCGGTGCTGAGCGCCGCTGAGATGCTGGAGCGGATTGGCGAACGCTGGCCGCTGGAGCCCCGGGGGCGTGCTAGCCACGGCACGGCCAGCCGGTGGCGCTACAGGGATCGCGACCCAGAAAGCGGCGGAGCCCATCTGGCGGTGGTGGCATCGGTGAGCGCCCCCTTCTGCGGCGACTGCAACCGCCTGCGCGTCACCGCCGACGGCATCGCTTACACCTGCCTGTTTGCCACCCCCGGCAGCGGCCTAGATCTGCGCCTCTGGCTGCAACCAGACTCCCCAACCGGCGCCGTGCGCGAGGCGATCGCCGGCCTCTGGAGCCAACGTACCGACCGCTGGAGCGAGCAGCGCCAGCAGGCTTGGCAAGGCGACAACCTGCAGCGCACAGCAACCGCACCAGCCCATGCGGAGATGGCCTACCTGGGCGGCTAACCAAGCGGCGGTGACTGGTTGTGGCGGGCACCGCTGGGCCGAGCTCAAAGGCCGCGCAGCAGCACCGGCACCCGCTTGAAAGCCGGGGTGCCGCTCTCGGGATCCTTGAGGGGCCGCATCAGCACATTGGCCTCCGGATAGAACATCAAGGCGGCACCGGGGCGAATCGATCCTGGAATCAGCTCGATGCCCTCAAGGCTGCCGGCCTCCCCCTGCACCGTGACCCGCTGGTGAGCGACCAGGCCACTGGCAACCAGGTCTTCCGGATTGATCAGCAGTGTGTGGCGGTGGGGCATGCCGCGGTAGCTGTCGCCCGGCTTATACACCACGGTGTTGTGCTGGCCGTAGCTGCGGGCGGTGATCAGGCTGAGCACCAGGCCCCTCTCGCCGGGCGCCTGGCCGCCGAAATGCTCCGGCTCGGGCAGGCGCAGATCCGGCAGAGGTGTTACGGCGAGCTGGGCGCGGCCGGTGGCGGTGGGGAAGCGCGGCTCGTGGAACACTCGCCCACTCACCTCGAATTCCCGTTTGCTGGCATCGATGCCGGCCATGGCGTCGTAGCCGGGCACGGTGCGGGCGATCAGCTCGCGCACATACACCGGATCCTGCAGGCGGCGCCACTCGATCGGCTCGCTGCCGTGGAGGCGGTGGGCCAGCTCGGCCAGGAACTCCACTTCGCTGATCAGCTGGCCGCCGCCGTTGGAAGTGCCGTGCAGGTGGGTGGTGCCGGGCTCATTGAGGCGCACCCAGTTGTTGCCCGATTCCACTGTCGTGCGGTGGGGCGTCTCGAAACGGTTGAACACCGGCAGCAGCAGGGTCTGGCGGGCGCCGAAGCCGTGGAAATGGCCGGTGTTGGGCTTGGTGGCCAGGTAGGCGATGGTGTCGATGCGGCCGAGGGCGCGGCGGGCCTGGGTGCTGTCGGGGTTGGCGCCGAATAGGTTGCCGCCCAGGCAGAGCAGGGAATCGACGGCGCCGCCAGCGGCCGCCTCGATCAGGGCGCAGGTGTCGTAGCCGGGGGTGCGGCTGAGGGGCCGGCCCAGCAACTGCTCGAGAGCACGGCGCATCGGCTCGCGCAGGTGCACTGTCACCCCCATCGAACCGAAGCCCTGCACGTTGGAGTGGCCGCGGATCGGCATCGTGCCCGCCCCGGGCCGACCCACGTTGCCGCTGAGCACGGCGGTGTTGGCGATCGCCTGCACGTTGGTGGTGCCGTTGGCGTGGTGGGTGATGCCCATCGCCCAGGCGAACACCACGGCGCTGCAGGCGGCCAGACGGGCGGCGGTGTGCTCCAGCTCCTCGCGGCTGAGGCCGCAGCAGGCGGTGATCGCCTCCCAGCCGGTGCCCTCGATCTGGGCGATCAGCTGCTGCCAGCCGTCGGCGTGGGCCTTCACGAACGCGAGGTTGATGGCGCCCCGCTCCAGCAGCGCCTTCTGAAGGCCGAGGAACACCGCCGTATCGGAGCCGGGGATTGGTTGCAGAAACAGCGAGGCGATCTCACTACCGCCGCCAAGCATCGAGCGGATCGGGAAAGCGGGCGAACCGAACTTCAGCAGCCCACCCTCCAGCACAGGATTGATCACGATCACCGTGCCGCCGCGCTGGCGCAGGCGGATCAGCTCGTTCATCAGGCGCGGGTGGTTGGCCGGGGCGTTGGAGCCCACCAACACCACACCATCGGCGTGCTGAAGGCCCTCCAGATTCACCATTGAGGTGCCGCTGCCGAAGGCCCGCGTGAGGCCAAGGGTGGAGGGGGCGTGGCAGAGGTCGGAGCAGTCGGCCAGGTTGTTGGAGCCGAGGGCGCGCAGCAGCAGCTGCAGCAGGTAGGCGGCCTCGTTTGAAGAGCGGCCGGAGCTGTAGGAAGCCACCCGCTCAGGCGGCGCCGATTGGAAGGCCTCGGCTACCAGCTGGTGCACCTCCGGCCAGCTGATGGGCTCATAGTGATCACTGCCGGCGCGGTGGATCAGGGGCCGATCAAGCCGCCCCAGGCGGTCGCATTCGGCAGACGTGAGCCGCTGCAGCTCGGCAAGGGTGCGCCCGGCAAACACCTCCTGGGGCACGGCAGGCTGCAGCTCGGCGCTGATCGCCTCCACGCTCTTGAGACAACGCTGCAGCGGCTCACCGAGCTCATCGCGGAAGCCGCCGTTCTGGCCGCCTGTACCCCAGGCGCAAGACAGACAGGCGCTCTGGTGGGTGAGCGCCTGCCAGAGCTTCGGGCCAGTGGGCGAGAGGGTGGCGCGGGCCCAGCCGTCAATCAAGGGCCAGCCGCCACCGCTGGTGGCGTCTTCTGCGGCGGGCGGCGGGCCGGCGGCGGGCGATGCAGACTCATCAAACGCCATGGCCGCGGCTGCCGGTGTACGAAAAAACTAGGGAGATCACCCACGGAGGTGGGAACCCTGGGGGGATCCAGCGCCAAACCGTCACCGACATGGACAAGAGCGCACGCTCACCTGGGCTGATCCAGCGCTATCGCGAGGCCCTGCAGGCGCGCCACTACGCCCGGCGCACTGTGACCAGCTACGAACAGTGGTTGCGGCGCTTTCTGCGCTTTCACGCGCTACGCCACCCACGGGAGATGGGCAGCGCTGAGGTGAATGCCTTCCTCACCCACCTAGCGGTGGAGCAGCGGGTGAGCCCTTCCACGCAGAACCAGGCGCTGGCGGCGCTGCTGTTTCTCTATCGGGATCTGCTGGAGCGGGATCTCGAACTAAACGGCGTGGTGCGCGCCCGCAGCCGGCGGCGCCTGCCGGTGGTGCTCACTACGGAGGAAGTGCGCGCGGTGCTGCAGAGGCTGGATGGGGTGGAATCCCTGGTGGCGGGGTTGCTTTACGGCAGCGGCCTGCGACTCATGGAAGCCCTGCGGCTGCGGGTGCAGGATCTCGACTTCAACCGCCGCGAACTGACCGTGCGCGATGGCAAGGGCGGTAAAGATCGCCGCACCTTGCTGCCTGATCGGGTAGCCGAACAGCTACGCAGCCACCTACAGACGGTGCGGACACTCCACCAGCAGGACCTGGCCGATGGCTGGGGACGCGTCACACTGCCCCATGCCCTGGCACGGAAATACCCCAATGCGCCAGTGGAGTGGGGCTGGCAGTGGGTGTTCCCGCAAGCCGGACGCTGGCGCCAGCCGACCACAGGAGAACAGGGACGTCATCACATTGATCCAAGCCTGATCCAGAAAGCGGTACGCCGGGCAGTATTGACAGCGGGTATCAGCAAACCAGCCACCTGCCATACGCTGCGCCATTCATTCGCCACCCACCTACTAGAGCGAGGCCAGGACATTCGAACGATCCAAGAACTACTCGGCCACAGCGATCTGAAGACAACCATGATCTATACCCACGTGCTGAATCGCGGCCCACTCGGCGTGTCGAGCCCGGCCGACCTGCTGTGATCGAGTATCCGATTGAACATGTGGTTATCGGACCCGCATAAGATCCCGCCGCAAGACGCGCGAGCCGCAAGCAACCCACTTAGCGCAGGGTTTTCAGCAGTCGGTGCCGAGATGCGTGAAGCTGCTTAGGCTGACCGGAGGGGATGGCGCACCGTGGTTACCGGACCCGCCCATTCAGCGTTAGAAAGAAGGCATCGCACTCATGCCGCTCTCAGGCCAGTCAGGACTCTGTACAGTCTAGGTTCATTTTAATACTCATGATACGCTGGAAATCCAGGTTACTTTCAAGTTGAAGAACTCACCCTTTACTGCCGGCCTGATTGTGACACTCTCTGCATTTCTATTGGAATGCAGACACCCAATGGCTGTGCATGCCCAAGACAAATGTCAAGAAGCAATTAGCTTCGTCAGGTCAGATATTGAGCTGAGACTCGGCGGGAAAGTCAGTGATGTCACGATCGTTGAAAACAAACAGTCGCCTTTTGCCGATGCTCGAGATGAAGTTGTCTTTGAACTCGATGCAAATATGGATAGGGGAGCACCCTTGAAGAACTTCCGAGCAAGTCCCAAGCAAGTTGCCGCCAATGTAAATGTCGTCAACAGCGGCAAGCTGTCCATGGGCTATGCAAGAAAGATATTGGGTAGCTGCAAAAGCGTTGCTAGAGTCTACTTCTATGTCTACGAACTCAATCAGGGATATTCGTTGCATGAGGATCAGGTCGTTCGCAAAGACAAGTGCGTATCACCTGGCTTCTTCAATTCAAATAACTATGTGCCTTGGGGGCAGCAGATTTGCGCGTAGATACGCGCGATTTAGTTCCAGTGATTGGCTGCATAAATGACTCGCTACTCCTGTCTCATCCTGCTCTCTACTGACCTCTTTCTAACATCAAGATCCAGAAGGCGGGAGCAAATGTTGTGTTGCGGAGATGAGAACGCCTGCCCCGCTTCTGATCTTGAGCGTTAGAGTGAGTTGACGCCATTTACTCATGACCACGGCTCGCATTGGTTATATCGCAGAAAGCAAGGCAGTTGTTTCTTGTTATCATCACTATGATGGTTACCCGCAGTGGCTTGGTAGAATTCTTGCCTCATTCTACTGTTCATTTGGAGATGTCAAGGCATTGATAGATGGCGGGGATATGCAATGCTGCTTTTCAAATACTGATTTTGAAGGGTGTATAGTTCTTGATGAATTCGGTGCACCTAGCCGGATCTGGACGCCTCTTTATTATTCTGAAAGAGGTTCTGGCGAATTCGGCTCGATGATTCACAAAGATCTTGATGACTTCCTGGGGTATTGCGGTTTTGGACGGGGTGTGCACCTGCACAAAGAAAGACTTGAATTTGCTTACCTGTATGCTGATGAGAAATGGACTTGCTATGATATTTTCAAGGATCAGGTTTATCAAGCGCCTTTTGATAGCTCAGCCACAGATGCTGCTGAACACATCATCCGCAAGCTAGATCTATACGAACGGATAGACGGTGAACTAAAATGGCAAATGTCTTTATGAGCAATCGAATCGCATTCGGCATTTCAATGGTGTCTGCCTTAGTCCACTCTAACGACGCAATACACCTGTCCCGCTCCCCGAAAGTATGCACCCAGTGAATAGCTCTGGCAATAGCCCCTGCGGGCAGGTGATCGCTGGCGTTGGCAGGGCATCCAATCGTCTCGTGAGTCTTGACGTACTTGCGGCACTGCTCTAAATTTTGAACCCCTATAGACCTTGGGCTAGTGGCAAGCTGGTTGAGCGAGTTTCAGGAGTGGTACGCCGAGCAGCACCCCATTGTTAAAGGGGCAGTTGTACTAGGTGGGGGCGCCGTTGCCTGCGCTGGTGGTGTTGTTGCTGCTCCCGTTGTTGGTGCGATGGCATCTGCAGCAGGTCTAGGGGTAGCAGGAGGTTCCCTAGCGGGCGCTGCCGCATCTTCGGCAGGTCTTGCTGCTTTGGGTGGAGGTTCCTTGGCCGCAGGTGGTCTGGGTATGGCTGGAGGAACAGCTGTAGTAGCCGCAGCAGCAGGTGCGGCAGGTGCAGGTGCCACAACAATCTTAAGCAAGAAAGTTGATTCCGAAGGTGAACGCACGAAGCAAGACTTCAAGAGGGCTTCAAGCGAAAGGGTTCAAGAAGGTGACATTCGTTTTGAGGATGAGGTTTGACGATGGCTTCTGTCGCTGACTTTGCAACTGAATTTGCCAAGAGAGCAGCAAATGGCAAAAATCCTTCTGTATATGTGTCTAAGTCGCATGTAGAGAGTTTCCTTCTGGTCTTGGCGCGAGAGGGGTTCGCGTTCGCTAAGGAGGCACTTGAACAAATCACCGATCCAGATCTCAGAAGAATCATTGAGACAATCTTCTTTTCAACTGTGATTGGAGCGGGCGCGGGTGCTGTTATCGGGGGAGTAGTTGCCGGTCCCCCGGGAGCTCAAGTGGGAGCTGCTGTTGGTGCAGGCCTAGGTTTCGCCGCCGGATGTATCGCCATAACAATTACAGCCAAGCAAAAGGGCGATGGCCTACAGATCTCGATGGCTTAATCCGCTTTAGCTCTTCCCTCTGGCGTTCAATAGAGATAATCATAGGTTGCGACAGTGCATCTTGCTGCAGCAGTAGCCTGCCAACATCAAGATACAGAAGACGGGAGCGATACGTATTTGCTGGTCTTGGGTTTGGTGCCCGCTTCTGATCTTGGCGTTGGATGGGCTCCCGGAAAGGTTCACGCACCGGTGCGCCATGGCGAGCTACGGGCATGACGCCACTGCTAAGGTAGAACAGGCAAGGGTCGAGAAGTGATTTGAAAAACGACGAGTTTCAGGCTTGCCTGCAGGCTGAGGTTGAAAACTTTAAGCAGTCAATCGCGACAGATGAGGGCGATTGGATTATCAAGGGTTTTATTGACATTTTTGAACGCGTCTATACAATAACGGTCGACACAAAGGTCGTCTCGAAGGTCTTGGAAATACTGCTCTATCCGCAGCTAGAGGCTTTTGCCAGTAAATATGATCTGACTCTTGAGCTCCCTAGGTTTCAGAATCATTACCCTGACGCGACATTTATCTGCAAAGATGGTACAAAGTTCGCGCTAGACATAAAGTCGACTATTCGCAAAACGTCCACAACTGTCAACATGATGACGCTAGGTGCATTTACAGGTTACTTTAGAAATCGCGATGGCTCGCAAGCCTCCGAAAAGAATATCACCTATCCATACAGCGATTATTCTGGCCACTTTGTGCTTGGGGTAATTTATAGCCAGAACAAAGATGCGTCGGATGAGCGTAAGTCCTTTTCAATAACAGAACTGGGAAACATCAGTTCTGTTATCTATGGTTTTGATTTCTTCGTCCAGCCCAAGTTTCGAATTGCGACTGGTAGCCCAGGCAGCGGGAATACTAAAAACATTGGTAGCTGCACAAATATCCAACAGCTTAAATCAGGCTCGGGCCCTTTTCATGCTCTTGGCGAAGATGTCTTTGATGATTATTGGATGTACTACCTAACTGAAGATATGGCCAAGAAAGAGGACGCAAGTCGCCCCTATAACAACCTTAGCAGTTATCTAGAATACAAGAACAGGTTCATGGACAGGATCGATCTATCTCCTGCAGCTATGGCCAAGCTCGCAGAGGATGAGGAGCAAAGCAATGAGTAGAGTTACAAAAGTACCGCCTATTAAATCACAAGGGATTAAAACAAAGCTGGTTCCGTGGATCAAAAGCATACTACCTGAAAAGTTTCGAGGTAGATGGATTGAACCGTTTATGGGAACGGGTGTGGTTGCATTTAATGTGGCCCCAAAATCTGCTTTGCTATGTGATACGAATCCTCATCTCATAAACTTCTATTCGCAGGTTGCTTCAGAACGAATCACCCCAAGTATTGTAAAGGCTTACTTGGAGAAGGAAGGGCAACTTCTTCTAAGTCAAGGGGAAGACCACTATTACTACATAAGAGATAGATTTAATGCTGAGCACGAACCTCTAGACTTTCTGTTTCTGAACAGAGCGGGATTCAATGGGATGATCAGATTTAATCGCAAGGGCGGCTTTAATATTCCCTTTTGTCGCAAGCCGTCAAGGTTTGCTCAGGCCTATGTAACCAAGATAGTTAATCAGATCACATGGGTATCCTCTGTGATAAAAACAGGCGACTACAGCTTTGCTTGCCAAGACTTCCAAGACACCCTAGCAATTGCCGAGAAGGAAGATATTGTCTATTGCGATCCTCCATATATAGGCAGGCATGTTGATTACTTTAATAGTTGGGATGCGGAATGTGAGCAGCGGTTGTTTCACGCGCTAAACTCGGTTCCTTGCAGGTTCATCCTTAGCACTTGGCATCATAACGATTATCGCTCAAATGAGTTTATTGACTCTCTATGGTCTAAGTTCTCCATTCTAACCAAAGAACATTTTTATCATGTGGGGGCGAAGGAAGATAATCGGAATCCTATGGTTGAAGCATTAATTTCTAGTTTTGATGCACGCCCTGGCTTGGTTGCGCTACCGCAGGTCGATCAGCTCACCTTGCTGTCTGAGTCTGCTTGAGACTGCCATCCAACAAGCCCTTCGAGTGGACAGGCCGCCACTATTTCTACTCCGATGGCCGTAACGTTATGCCTGCCACTCAAGGGCAGCGTTGGATGGCGCCGCCGAAGGCGGAGGCGGGCAACTGATTGCCAAAGTTTGCAGCTATGGGCAAGATGTAGAAACAGACATAGATCGTGAACTTATCCTGCAAAGGGGCCATGAACATCAATGACATCTTTACGGGGTACAAGCAAGGTGGTAATAACTACATCAAAAAGGCCGACTCCAAGAATAAGTGGTGCGGATTTAGCAAAGGAGTGATAGATGAATTGAAGAATAGGCATGGCTTATCCTTCAATATAGTTCTCTGGGGCAATACCCCTCTTGATCACTACTTCTGTATCCCGTTTTCAAGACTTGAGCACTTGTTTACAGAAAGCCTCATGACAAGCGGCAAGTTGGCAGATAAGGGTTTGCGACGTTGGACCGCCACGATTGTTAATAACGTCTTCATGATGCGCGCAAACTCGCAATATTCAATTGATATAAGTGAGTTCTACGTCGATGCCAGCTCTCAGCTTGCGCCCGTCTTCGGAGCTTTGGTCAACGAGTTTGATGTCGATTACACAATCGAAGATGCGCTTGCAAATGTCAAGGTAAGGATCGGCCAGTCGGAGTTTAGGTCTTTAGTCCTCTCAAACTTTGAGTCCAAGTGCTGCATATCACGCATAGCCGAAGCAAGCCTGCTTGTGGCCAGCCACATTATTCCATGGAGCCACGACAAGAGCAAAAGAAGTGACCCGGCTAATGGGCTTTGTCTATTTATCGAATTCGACAAGTACTTTGATAGAGGCCTTATTTCCGTAGACGACGACTTGTCAGTTATTGTGTCTAGTCGGTGTTCCTCTTTTTCGGGGCCTCTTCAGGAACGCCTTCTTTCCTTGCAGGGGCGGAAATTGGCTGCCCCAGGGGTAACTCCGATCAATCCATCCTTCCTGCTGTATCACCGGCAGAACATCTTTGACCAATTCTAGAGAGCCCATCCAACATCGCCATGCACCTGAGCCGCCTCCACTCATTTCCAGCGGTCACCGATGTCTTACTGCGGCCAGGTGATGGCAAGCGCTAGACAGACCAAGCAGCCGGTTGCGCATCCGTATCTCATGGGATACAGTGAGGCATGCTTGAAATCAGGGAGACGCCTGCCTATGCCGCGTGGTTTGCTGCACTGCGTGACCGGACTGCAAGGGCTCGTATCGACATCCGGATCAGAAGACTCTCCCTTGGTAACTCAGGAGATATCCGCCCCGTAGGAGATGGCGTCTCAGAGCTACGGATCCATTATGGCACCGGCTATCGGATCTATCTGACAAAACAAGGAGATGCCGTCGTCATTCTGCTTGCAGGCGGCGACAAGAGTTCCCAAGACAAGGATATTCGTCTCGCCAAAGACCTTGCTCGAAATCTCTAGGAGAATCCAATGACCAAAACCTTCACGACAATCTGGGACCCCTCCACACACCTTCGCACTACTGATGATGTTGCGGCTTATTTAGAAGCCGCACTGCAGGATGGTGATCCTCAGCTTGTTGCAGCTGCCTTAGGCGATATAGCTAGGGCTAAAGGTATGAGCCAAGTTGCCCGTGATGCTGGCCTTGGCAGGGAAAGTCTATACAAGTCATTATCCTCCTCGGGCAATCCTGAGCTGGCAACAATATTGAAGGTGATTACTGCGCTGGGTTTGGAATTACATGTCACGGCTGTTGACGACGCGAAGACGGCTGTCTAACCGGCCCCTCGAGTGGACAGGCCGCCAATCAGAGGCAAGGTAAAGAGAATCAGGCCTGAGATTAAGACGGCACAGAATGGATACAAACTTCACACTAACCCCTTGGCCGGAGGAGTCTTAATTGACGGCGCTCTCCTGGAAGACAATATATACTTCATTAGTTGCAGTGGCAATAGCCTTCGACTGGATATGGCCCATGCCACCGCGACCAATTTTTTTTAAGAAGGCACTGACGATGTTCAAAGAACCTCTGGTTAGCCGTAGGCCCCGAATTCTCAAGAACTCATTGCTACCCACTGCACTGATCACCGCGCTTGCGCTGATGGGCATGAACATGGCACAAGCCCAAGTCAGCGTCCCTGGAAATCTCGCCAGTATCAGTACGGTCTACACCGGCGACATGATCAACGGCAAGAAAGTGGTGAGATCACTGAACACCAATGATTTGGAGCCTGGCAGGAAACACCTGCTTTACTTCCAGGGTGTGCAGATGTCCACAGGACAGTACTGGTACGTGTCGGTGATCGTGGCCAAGGGATCTAAACCAGGCAAGCGCATCACCCTCACGAGTGGTGTACACGGTGACGAGATGAGTTCAGTGCACACCGTACAAACGGTTATGGGCCGATTAAACCCAGCGGAAATGTCGGGCACCGTCATGGCGGTGTTGGACATTGCACGTCCTGCAATGGAGAGCATGCAACGCAGTTGGCCGAATAGCGGGCGCGGTTTCGAGTTGAACGACATGAACCGCGCATGGCCCGGCAATGAAAACGGCCTCAGCGCCGTGAGCCGCCAGGCCGGACTTGTGTTCAACCGATTGCTCAAGCCCAATACCGACTTGGCCATCGACTTCCATACCGGGACCACCGGCTTAGACGCAGCCGCCCTTCATATCGGTGACATGGGCATCCCGGACGTGAAGACCATGATGATGCTGTACCCAGTTCCGGCGATATGGGACAACCCGATCTACCCTGGCGTACTACACAACGCCTACATCGATGCGGGAATTCCCTGTTTTACGCCCGAGGTGGGTGTGGCGCGGAAGCTCGATCTCGACACGATTCCGATCTTCGTCGAAGGCACGATGAACGTCTTCAAGCACTACGGCGTGGTCCCCGGGAAGATCGGACGCACCGCCGTTGATGCCAACGTCTTCATCGCGAAGAATGCGGTTCCCGTGCTGACCAGCCACGGTGGCTTCATCGAATTGTTAGTCAAACTGAATGCCAAGGTCAAAACAGGGCAAAAGGTAGCCATCCAGCGCAACGCTTTCGGGGAAGTGGTTGCCGAATACACCAGCCCGGTCAACGGCCTCATCAGTGGCCTGCGCAGCGACGCCACATCAGAGCCTGGCAACGTGCTGTTCTTCATCCTGTTCAGTGGTGCGCCGCTGTCCGGCGCAGCCCCCTACTCGGAGTAGAGGATCTCCAAACCGAAGACGGGAACACGAGGCGAGCTTCTTTGGATCGAAGTGAACGGTGTTTGACGGTTCTACTTAACATCCAAGCCAACCTTGATGGCAGCTGAAAACCCAGATCAAAAATCTGAGGGCAAAACTATGTTGCTCAATACCGCTCAACCAGCGACATCACTACAGGAAATTCCAGGCAAGAGATTGTTGGGCCACCCGGCACACCACGGGCAGTGGAGGGCTCAGCACGGGCCCGCCGGCTGATCCGGCGACTCCCGCAACCTCGGCAGCAGCTGCACCAGATTGCAAGGACGCGTAGCAGCATCCAGCTGGGCGCTGATCAGCCGGTCCCAGGCGGTTTGCACTGCATCGAGCGAGCCGGGCAGCACGAAAATCACCGTGCCGTTGGCCACCCCCGCCAGGCAGCGGCTCTGCAGGGTGCTGGTGCCGATCGTTTCGAACGACAGCACCCGGAACAGCTCACCGAAACCCTCGATCGTCTTATCGAGCAGGGGCGCCACCGCCTCCGGCGTGCCGTCGCGGCCGGTGAGACCGGTGCCGCCACTACTGATCACCACCTGCACTGCCTCATCGGCGATCCAGCGGCTCACCGCCGCCCGGATCCGGTAGCGGTTGTCGGGCACCAGCGCCCGCTCCACCAGCCGGTGACCAGCCGCCTGCAGCCGCGCCAGCAGGGCGTCGCCGCTGCGGTCGTCTTCGAGGGTGCGCGTGTCCGACACCGTGAGCAGGGCGATGGCAAGGCTCACCGGGGGCCAAACGAAACGTCGTTTCATTGTGCTGGGGCCCAGACTGACCACCAGCCGCTGCAACCCATGGCCGCGTCCGCCCAACCAGGGGCATGCATTCAGGTGCGGCTATTCGCGTCCCTGCGCGAAGAAACCGGCTGGAGCGTGCAGCTGGTGACCCCGGCAACCACGGCCCGCACACCCCTGGCCCTCTGGCAGCAGCTTGAGCTCGGGCCAGGCGAGCCGCCCGCCGGGGTGCGGGTAGCGATCAACCAGCAGTTCGCCAGCTGGGATGCCCCGCTGGCAGACGGCGACGAACTGGCCTTCCTGCCGCCGATCAGCGGTGGCTGAGGAGCCTCTGCCCATGGACGGCCCCTTGCTCGCCATCGCGGTGGAGCCTGCACCGTTTGACCCGCTGCAGAGCCTTTTCGCCTGGCACACCACGCTGGCCGCAGCCCTCGGGGATCTGCCCGCAGCCGAGAGCCACTTCATCGGCAGGGTGCGCCCCACCGCAGCTGGTGGCGAAGCCCTAACCGCCCTGGAGCTGGAGCACTACCCGGGCATGACCGAGACCCAGCTGCACACCCTGGCCAGTGCCGCCGCCGCCAGGCACGGCGCCACGGCGGTGCTGGTGCGCCACCGGGTGGGGCGGGTACTGCCAGGCGAGTCGATCGTGCTGGTGGCCGTGGCCGCCAACCGCCGCGGCCCGGCCCTGCGCTGCTGCCAGGAGCTGCTGGAGGCCCTCAAACACGAGGCCCCCTTCTGGAAGCGGGAGTGGCTGGCAGCTGGCCGCAGTAGCTGGGTGCAGGGCAACACCCCCCTCTAAACGCCTCAGAAGTAAACAGCTCAGAAGATCGGCAGCCGCAACAGCTGGGCCCAGAGCTCGGTGCCGGCATCAAGCGTGCCCAGCTCGGCCGGGATCTCCAGCAGCAGATCCGCCGCCTGCAGCGAGCCGATGCGGGAGGAGGCCTGGGAGCCCTCCACCCGGGCCAGCAGCATTCCATCGGGCGCCACCACCAGCCGGGCACGGGCCAGCTCCGGCCGCCCCGCCCCGCGCCGCAGCTCCTGCTCCAGCCGCACCGGCAACCGCGGCAGCCACTGGATCTCGCCGCCCTCCAGCCGCTGCAGGGCCGGCCAGAGCAGCTGCAAGGCCGTGATCGCCGCCGCCACCGGGTTGCCCGGCAACCCAAAAAACGGTGTGCCGCCCACCTGCCCCCAGGCAAACGGGCGGCCCGGCTTGAGAAACAGCTTCCAGAAACGCACCTCCCCCAACTCCGCCACCAGGCCGCGGATCCAATCGCTGTCGCCGGCGGACACGCCGCCGGTGCTCACCACCACATCGCAGCACCCGGCCAGCTCCAGCAGGGCCTGGCGCAGGGGTTCGGGTTGATCAGCCACCACCCGCTGCTGGCTCACCCCGTAACCCAGCTGCTCCAGCAGGGCGGTCAGCAGGGCCGAGTTGCTCTCCCAGATCTGGCCGGGGCCGCGCACGGCACCGGGGGACAGCAGTTCATCGCCACTGATCAGCAGCCCCAGCCGCGGCCGCACCCACACCCTGAGCTGCTCCACGCCGCAGCTCGCCAGCCGGCCCAGCTCCGCCACCCCCAGCCGGCAGCCTGCCGCCACCAGCTCCTGCCCCGCCGCGGCCTCCTCCTCAGGCCCGCGGATCCAGGGGTTGGCACCAGCCGGGCGCACCAGCTCCAGGCCCGAGCCCTGGGGCAGCGCCAGCGGTTGCACCAACTCCTGGGGCAGGACCCGGCCACTGCCCTGGGGCACCACGGCGCCGGTGAGTACGCGCACCGCTTCCCCTGCCGCCAACACACCGGCAAACGGTGTCCCGGCAGCCGAGCGCCCCACCAAACGCCAACGCTGGCCTGGTTCAGGTGGAGCATCCCCGGCGATGGCGTAGCCATCCATGATCGAGGCGCGGAAGCCAGGCACCGCCGCCGCTGCGGTCACAGCCTCCGCAGTGATCCGGCCGCGGCAAGCCGACAGCGGCAGCGCCTCGCTGCATCCCAGGGGCTGCAGGGCCTCGAGGATCTGGGCCTGGGCCTGCTTCAGCGGCAGGCCTTCGGCGGGGAACGGTTCTGACGATCGAGCGGAGCCGGCCATGGGGCGCTCAGGCACAGGGGTGGGGGGCTTCAGGATGGCGCCAGAGGCCATGGCGTCCCCCCGTCTTCTCCAGCAGCCGCACCGGGCCGATGGTCATGGCGGGATCGGCGCTCTTGACCATGTCGTAAAGGGTGAGCAAGCCCACCTGCACGGCCGTGAGGGCCTCCATCTCCACCCCGGTAGGACCGGTGGTGCGGGCGGTGGCCTGCAGCCGCAGGCCGCTGCCATCGGCGGCCGGCCCCAACTCCACAGCCACACCGCTAAGCGCGATCGGGTGGCAGAGGGGGATCAGCTCCCAGGTGCGCTTGGCCGCCTGGATGGCCGCCACCCGCGCCACCGCCAGCACGTCCCCCTTGGGGGCCCGGCCCTCCAGCACCAGGGCCAGCACCGCAGGAGCCATCTGGATGTACCCCTCGGCCGTGGCCTCGCGGCGGCTAGCCGGGCGCTCGCCCACCTCCACCATGTGCACCTCGCCGGCGGCATTGAGGTGAGTGAGCTCCGCGGGGGATGGGGACGAAGCCATGGAACGCGCAGCTGCAGGTGCAAGGCATCATCGAGCAGCCGGCCTGGGCGGATCCGTAGCTTGAGAACCGGTGATGCTTGGCACCAACCCCTGCCGCCAGATCAAGGCGCCCTAAGTGCCACCCAAATCCCACCACCCCGCAGCCCCCGGCTCCAACGCGTTGTCGCTCTCCCGCCCCTCCACCTTCTTCTGCGCCTTCCTCACCCTGCTAAACGACCGGCTGGGGGAAAGCATCGTGTTTCCGCTCCTGCCCTTTTTGCTGGCGGGTTTCACCAGCGATGGCCGGGTGCTGGGGCTACTGGCGGGTAGTTACGCGGTGGCTCAGTTCGCCTTCACGCCCCTCATTGGCGCCCTCAGCGACCACTACGGCCGCAAACCGGTAATCAGCGTCTGCGTGGCGGGCTCGGTGCTGGGCCTGGCCCTGTTTGCTCTCACGATCAGCTTGCCCTGGGCCAGCCTCTGGCCCGCCGCCCAGGCCGCCGGGTTGCCCCTGGCCCTGCTGTTTGGGGCTCGGTTGATCGATGGGGTGAGCGGCGGCACCGCCGCCACAGCCAGCGCCGTGCTGGCCGACATCTCGCCGCCGGAAAAACGGGCTAAGGCCTTCGGCCTGATCGGCGTGGCCTTCGGCCTGGGCTTCATTCTTGGCCCCGCCCTGGGCGGGCTACTCGGCCAGATCAACGTCACCCTGCCGCTGCTCGTTGCCGTAGCCATAGCCATGCTCAACCTGGTGCTGGTGCTCACCGTGCTGCCAGAAACCCACCCGCCAGAAGCACGCCGGGCCATGCCCCGCAAACGGGATCTCAACCCATTTGCCGCCCTGCAACGGGTGTTCACCAACCCCCAGGTGCGGCGGCTATGCGTGGCCTTCTTCCTTTTCTTCCTGGCCTTCAACGGCTTCACCGCCGTGCTGGTGCTCTATTTCAAGCAGGCCTTCAACTGGGGGCCCGGCCTGGCGGCCTCAGCTTTTCTGGTGGTGGGCGTGGTGGCCACCGTGGTGCAGGGCGGCCTGATCGGCCCGCTGGTGAAGCGCTTCGGCGAATGGCGCCTCACCCTCGCTGGGTTGGGCTTTGTGATCGCCGGCTGCCTGTTGATTCCCCTGGCCACCCGGGCCAACGCCCAACCAGTGGTATTCAGCGCCGTGGCGATCCTGGCCCTGGGCACCGGCCTGGTCACCCCCTGCCTGCGCAGCCTGGTGTCCCGCAGACTCGACAGCGAAGGCCAGGGCGCCGCCCTGGGCAGCCTCCAGGGGCTACAGAGCCTGGGCAGTTTTCTGGGGCCACCGCTGGCGGGCCTGGCCTACGAAACCACCGGGCGCCAGAGCCCCTTCTGGCTTGGCATCGCCTTGCTTGTGGGCGTGGCCCTGCTGGTGGCCGGTGGCCTACCTGGCCGAATTTCAGCGATGACAGCAGGACTACACGGATCGGACAGTTGAGATTGCTACGTTGCCGCTAATCACAGTCAGGATGCGGCATGGCGGAATCAACGGCTGAAACCCAACTAGCTCCCGAGCTTTATTTAAATCGTGAACTTAGCTGGCTGGAATTCAACTACCGGGTGCTGGCACAAGCCCTAGACGAGCACACACCGCTACTTGAGCAGGCGAAGTTCAGCGCCATCTTCAGTAACAACCTCGATGAGTTCTTCATGGTGAGGGTGGCCTCGCTGAAGTCCCAGATCGATGCCGGGGTGAGCAGTCTTAGCGATGATGGACTCACCGCCCAGCAACAGCTTCAAGCGATCCGCACCAAGCTGCGCCCCCTGCTGGAGATGCAGCAGCAGCACTACCGCCACTCCCTTAAGAGCCATCTCTCCGACTACGGCGTTCACCTCACCGACTACGCCAACCTCAACTCAGCCCAACGGGATTGGCTCAACGCCTACTTCCAGAGCGCCATTTTCCCGGTTCTCACCCCCCTGGCGGTGGATCCCTCCCACCCCTTTCCCTTCATCAGCAACCTGAGCCTCAACGTGGCCGCCCTGGTGCGCGACCCCGATACGGGTCAACAGGAATTCGCCCGGGTGAAGGTGCCGCAGAAAAACCTGCCCCGCTTCGTCCAGATCCCCCCCCATCTGAGCGGCAAGCAACCCGAAGCCGTTTATACGGCCGTGCCTCTGGAGCAGGTGGTGGCCTTCAACCTCGGCCTGCTGTTCCCAGGCATGCACGTGGAGGGTCACTACTTCTTCCGCGTCACCCGTGACGCCGACCTGGAATTGCGCGACCTAGAGGCCGACGATCTGATGGAGGCCCTTGAGGAGGGCCTACGCAAACGCCGCCGCGGCGGTGAGGTGGTGCGGCTGGAGGTGGCCGATGAGATGCCGGAAGCGGTAGTGCAGCTGCTGATGGAAGGCACCGCCGTCGAGGCGGAAGACGTCTACCGGGTCAACGGACCACTGGGCCTTGACGATCTGATGAGCCTGCTGGCCATTCCCTTGCCCCAGTTAAAGGAGAAGAGCCACAAGGGCCGCACCACACCAGCCCTGGCCCGCACCCAGAAGAGCCAGCTGGAAGACGGCTCGATCAAGGCGGAGGAGTTTGAAAGCATCTTCTCGGTGATCCGCCGGGGAGATGTGCTGCTGCATCACCCCTACGACCTGTTTTCCACATCGGTAGAGGAATTCCTCAACCAGGCCGCCGATGACCCCTCGGTATTGGCCATCAAAATGACCCTCTACCGCACCTCTAAGGATTCAGCGGTGGTGGCAGCACTGATCCGGGCCGCCGAAAACGGCAAGCAGGTGATGGCCCTTGTTGAATTAAAAGCCCGCTTCGATGAAGACAACAACATCCAGTGGGCCAAGCAGTTGGAGGCATCTGGAGTGCACGTCGTCTACGGCGTGCTGGGCCTGAAGACCCACACGAAAATCCTGCTGGTAGTTCGCAAGGAGAAGGAGCGCCTCAACAGCTACGTGCATATAGGTACGGGCAACTACAACTCCAAAACCTCCAGCCTCTACACCGATATCGGCCTACTCACAGCCAGGCCGGAATTCGGTGCCGACCTAGTGGAGTTGTTCAACTACCTCACCGGTTTCTCGAAACAGCAAAGCTTCCGCCGCTTACTGGTGGCTCCAGTGACGCTGCGCAGCCGCATGGAAGGCTTGATCCGCCGCGAAATCGAGCATGCCCAGGCCGGCAGGGGCGGTCATATCCGGGCAAAGATGAATTCCCTAGTGGATCCCTCGATCATCGCCCTGCTCTATGAGGCCTCTCAGGCTGGCGTCATGATCGAGCTGGTGGTGCGTGGCATGTGCAGCCTGCGACCCCAACTAGAGGGCATCAGCGACAACATCCAAGTTGTGAGTGTGATCGGTCGCTTCCTAGAACACTCGCGGCTGTTTTGGTTTGGTAATGGCGGCGAACCCGAACTTTTCTTCGGCAGCGCCGACTGGATGTCTCGCAACCTGGACAGACGAGTTGAAGCGGTAGCCCCGATAGAAGATCCAAAACTGCGCCATCAGCTTGAGCAGGTCATCGATCTCTACCTGAATGACACCGGTGCCTGGCACATGGACAATCAAGGAAAGTTCAGTCAACGACAGCTCGAAGGCGAACAACATCTGGTTCAGCGGGAGATGATGCGTCGCTGGCGCGGCGGTTTGATGGCTTGATCTGCAGCATTCCATACAGGAAATCTTCCAAATCAAGGAGACACAACCAACGCAACAGTGCTACATTTCGGCCAAATTCAATACGGAGGCTTGGGTGTGGGGACGCCTTTGCAATCCGCTTCAGACGCTGTTGACAGCAGCGTCTCGAAGCAGTCGCCATCATTGATGGCGCCAAACGCTGCAGCTAGCAAATCTGCCTCGGCAAAGGTACGCGCCGCCACAGGCCCAAAAGCCGGGGGGCGGCTTAGTGCCGACTCAATCGGCTGGTATCTAGGCACCATTGGCCGGGTGCCCCTGCTCACGGCCGCCGAAGAAATTGAGCTGGCCCACCACGTGCAGGCTGGCAAACGCTTGCTGGAGCTGCCTGCAGGGGAGCACACCCCCAAGCACAAGCGCCAGCTGCGCATGGCCCAGCGGGCCCGTGACCGAATGATGGCCGCCAACCTGCGCCTGGTGGTAAGCGTCGCCAAAAAGTATCAAAACCAGGGTCTTGAGCTGCTGGATCTGGTGCAAGAAGGGGCGATCGGCCTAGAGCGAGCCGTTGACAAGTTCGACCCAGCAATGGGCTACAAATTTTCGACCTACGCCTATTGGTGGATCCGTCAGGGGATGACCCGGGCCATCGACAACAGCGCCCGCACGATTCGTCTGCCGATTCACATCAGCGAAAAGCTGTCGAAGATGCGGCGGATCAGCCGGGAGCTTTCCCATCGCCTCGGCCGCCAGCCGAATCGCCTCGAGCTTGCCCATGCCATGGACATAGCCCCGCGGGACCTCGAAGAGCTGATGGCCCAAAGCGCTCCCTGCGCCTCCCTCGATGCCCACGCCCGCGGCGAAGAAGATCGCAGCACCCTGGGCGAACTGATCGCCGATCCGGCCAGCAACGAGCACCTGGACTCGATGGACCGGCACATCCAAAAGGAGCACCTGGGCACCTGGCTCTCCCAGCTAAACGACCGGGAACAGCAGATCCTCAAGCTGCGCTTCGGCCTGGAAGGGGCCGAGCCTCTCACCCTCGCGGAGATTGGCCGGCTGATCAATGTGTCTCGGGAGCGGGTCCGGCAGCTGGAGGCAAAAGCGATCATGAAGCTGCGCCTGATGAGCAACTACCAGCAGGCCGCTTGAGCCCATGGCCGCTGGATGGTCGCAGCAGCTCCTGGGAGTGGCGGCCGTTGCTGGCTGGCTAGCCCTGTTGGCGCTAGCGGCGCTGCAGGTGCGGCGGCGCTGGAATGGTCAACGGGAATGGAGTCGCAAGTTGGTGCACATCGGCACCGGCGCCGTGGTGCCGATCGCCTGGGCCAGCGGCATCGATCGCCTGATCGCCATCCCCGCCGCCGGCCTGATCACGCTGCTGGCGGCAATGAACCATCGCTTCCGCCTGCTGCCAGCCATAGAAGATGTGGGTAGGGCCAGCTACGGCACCATCGCCTATGGGGCCTCAATCACCCTGCTGCTGCTGCAGTTTTGGCCGCAGCAACCCGCTGCCGTAGCCGCTGGCGTGCTGGTGATGGCCGTGGGTGATGGCCTCGCCGGACTGCTGGGTCCCCTGGTGAGCTCCCCTTGCTGGCTGGTGTGGGGCCAGCGCAAATCCGTAGTTGGCACCGGCGCCATGGCCGCTGGCAGCCTGGCCATGCTGCTGCTGGTTCGCCAGCTGGCGATCGCGGCTGGCCTGCCCCACCCGGAGCTGCCCGCCCTGCTGGCCATTAGCGCCACTGCAGTGGTGCTGGAGCAGGTGGCGGTGGGGGGCCTCGACAACTTCACCGTGCCGCTGGCGGCCGGCTGGCTCTGGCAACGGCTGAGTTAGCGCACTGGCTTAGCTAGCGCACTGCCTTAGCTAGCTCACCGACTCAGCCAGAGTTTCGAGCACCTCCGCGGTGGTGGCCAGATCGATGCAGGCATCGGTGATGCTCTTGCCGTAGGTGAGCTGGCTTAGGTCTGACGGAATCTTCTGGCTACCAGCCACCAGATGGCTCTCCAGCATCACGCCCATTACGTGGCCAGAGCCGGCGCGCAGTTGTGCGGCCACCTGGGCTGCCACCTCGCCCTGGCGGCGATAGTCCTTGTTGGAGTTGCCATGGCTGCAATCCACCATCACCCGAGGCGGCAGACCGGCTTTAGCCAGCTCAGCAGCGGCTTCCTGCACCGCCTCTGGGTGGTAGTTAGTGCCGCGCTTGCCACCCCGCAAAACCAGATGGCCATCGGGATTGCCCGTGGTGGTCACAATGGCGGCATGACCGTCGTGGTTGATGCCCAGGAAATGGTGGGTCTTAGCCGCCGCTTCCATGGCATTGATGGCGGTAATGGCACTGCCGTCGGTGCCATTTTTGAAGCCAATCGGCATCGACAAACCCGAAGCCATCTCCCGGTGGGTCTGGCTTTCGGTGGTGCGGGCGCCGATGGCCGTCCAGCTGATCAGATCGGCGATGTATTGGGGCACTACCGGATCGAGCAGCTCGGTAGCCGCCGGCAGGCCCATCTCGGCTAAATGCAGCAAAAGGCCGCGAGCCACCCGCAGTCCCGTATTGATGTCGTAGCTGCCATCGAGGTGGGGGTCATTGATCAGGCCCTTCCAGCCCACGGTGGTGCGGGGCTTCTCGAAATAAACCCGCATCACGATCTCGAGCGCGTCCTTATAGCGCTCCTGGGCCTGGGCGATTGCCGCGGCGTATTCGTGGGCCGCGGCCACATCGTGCACCGAGCAGGGCCCCACGATCACCAGCAGGCGGGAATCGCGGCCATGCAGGATCGCCTTAATACGTTCTCTGGCTTGCTGGACCGTTGCCGTTGAACGATCGCTGATCGGCAGTTCGCGGTGCAACAGCGCCGGAGGCACCAGCGGCCGGGTTTCCACCACATGCAAATCGGAGGTGGTGGTGGTCATGGGCCTGAGGCCGTCAGAACGGCGCCGTGGAGTCGCCTTCCACCCTAGTCAGCAGCGATTGCGACCACCAAGGGGCCGGCTGCCAAGAACAATGGGGTGTAGATCAACGCGACCGGGCATGTCTGCAGCCACCTTCCTCCCCAGCTACCGCGCCGCTGCGGCCGAGCGCGAAGCCCTGGGGGTCCCGGCCCTGCCCCTGAGCGCCACACAAGCCAGTGCACTCACGGAGCTGCTGAGCGCACCGCCCGCCGGCGAGGAAGACTTCCTGCTACACCTGCTTAGTGAGCGCATCCCGCCGGGAGTGGACGAGGCGGCCTACGTGAAGGCCGACTGGCTCGCGGCTGTGGCCCAGGGCACGGCTACTAGCCCCCTGGTGAACCCAGTGGCGGCAGTGAAGCTGCTGGCCACGATGATCGGCGGCTACAACGTCAGCGCCTTGATCGAGCTGCTCAGCAACTCCGATCCGGCCATCGCCAGTGCCGCCGCCGAAGGGCTGAGCACCACTCTGCTCGTCTACGACGCCTACAACGAGGTGCTGGAGCTGGCCTCCAGCAACCCCTATGCCCAGCAGGTGATCGACAGCTGGACCGCCGCCGAGTGGTTCACCGCCAAAGCCGAGCTGCCCGCCGAGATCACCGTGACCGTGTTCAAAGTGGAGGGTGAAACCAACACCGACGATCTCTCCCCCGCCACCCACGCCACCACCCGTCCCGACATCCCCCTGCACGCCATGGCGATGCTGGAAACCCGCATGCCTGGCGGCCTGGAGCTGATCACCCAGCTCAAAACCAAAGGTCACCCGGTGGCCTACGTGGGTGATGTGGTGGGCACCGGCAGCTCGCGCAAATCCGCGATCAACTCCGTGCTCTGGCACACCGGCAGCGACATCCCCCACGTGCCCAACAAGCGCGGCGGCGGGGTAATCCTGGGCGGCAAGATCGCACCAATCTTCTTCAACACCGCCGAGGATTCCGGCGCCCTGCCGATCGAGTGCGACGTGTCCGCGCTCAACTCCGGCGATGTGATCACGATCCGCCCCTACGCCGGCACGATCGAGCGGGCCAGCGGCGAAGCGAATGCCGGCGAGATCGTGGCTCGCTTCGAGCTCAAGCCCAGCACGATCACCGATGAGGTGCGCGCCGGCGGCCGCATCCCCCTGTTGATTGGCCGCTCGCTCACCGATAAGTTGCGCGCCCAGCTGGGGCTACCCGCCAGCGAGCTGTTCATCCGCCCGGTGGCCCCGGCCGACACCGGCAAGGGCTACACCCTGGCCCAGAAGATGGTGGGCAAGGCCTGCGGCCTGGCGGGCGTGCGCCCCGGCAGCAGCTGCGAGCCGCTGATGACCACCGTGGGCTCCCAGGACACCACCGGGCCCATGACCCGCGATGAGATGAAGGAGCTGGCCTGCCTGGGCTTCAGCGCCGATCTGGTGATGCAGAGCTTCTGCCACACCGCCGCCTATCCGAAGCCGGTGGACCTCAAAACCCACGCCGAGCTGCCGGATTTCATGGCATCCCGCGGCGGCGTGGCCCTGCGCCCCGGTGACGGCATCATCCACAGCTGGCTCAACCGCATGCTCCTGCCCGACACCGTGGGCACCGGCGGCGACAGCCACACCCGCTTCCCGCTAGGCATCTCCTTCCCCGCCGGCTCAGGCCTGGTGGCCTTCGCCGCCGCCATCGGCGCCATGCCGCTCGACATGCCCGAATCGGTGCTGGTGAAATTTTCAGGCTCCCTGCAGCCAGGCGTGACCCTGCGCGATGTGGTGAATGCGATTCCCTACGTAGCGATCCAGCAGGGCCTGCTCACGGTGGCTAAAGAAGGCAAAAAAAACGTATTCAACGGCCGAATCATGGAGATTGAAGGGCTGCCCGATCTCAAGCTTGAGCAGGCCTTTGAACTCACAGACGCGACCGCGGAGCGCTCTTGTGCCGGCAGCACAATCAAGCTCAGCGCCGAAACGGTGAGCGAATACCTAAGCAGCAACGTGGCACTGCTGAAAAACATGATCGCCCGCGGTTACGGCGATGCCCGCACCATGGCCCGCCGCATCAAGGCGATGGAGGCCTGGCTGGCCAACCCGGAACTGCTAGAGGCCGATGCCGATGCGGAATACGCCGCCGTAATCGAAATCGATCTCGATCAGATCACAGAGCCGATCCTGGCCTGCCCCAACGACCCCGACAACGTCAAAACCCTCTCCGAAGTAGCCGGCGCACCTATCGATGAGGTGTTCATCGGCAGCTGCATGACCAACATCGGCCACTACCGCGCCGCGGCCAACGTGCTCGAAGGCCAGGGGCAGAACTCCGCCCGCCTCTGGGTGTGCCCGCCCACCCGCATGGACGAGGAGATGCTGAAGCAGGAGGGCTACTACGCCACCTTCGAAGCCGCGGGCTCGCGCATGGAGATGCCGGGCTGCTCGTTGTGCATGGGCAACCAGGCCCGCGTCGACGACAACACCACGGTGTTTTCCACCAGCACCCGCAACTTCAACAACCGCCTCGGCAACGGAGCCCAGGTGTACCTGGGCAGCGCCGAACTAGCGGCGGTGTGCGCCCAGCTGGGCCGCATTCCCTCCAGAAACGAATACCTGAAAGTCGCCGCCGAAAAGATCGATCCCTTCGGCGCTGAGCTCTACCGCTACCTCAACTTCGACCAGATCGAAGGCTTTGAAGACAGCGGCCGCGTGCTTAGCGCCGAGGACGAGGCGAAGGTGCTGGCGGGGGTGTGAGGGAATAGGGCTGCGTCCACTGCACAACCTGGCGCAGTTTGGTATCAATCCTTACAACAAACCAGAGAAATCAGCTGGCCTAACTGACGTCCCTAGGGTCCAGAGGCTTGCTGATCAGCATCCCCATGCGTCGCATTTCTCTGCTCGCCGGCGGCATCGCCCTAGCCCTCGCGGGTGGCCTAAGCCTCACCGGCTGTAACCAGGTCACCCAGAGCGCCAAGGACGCCGCCACCTCCGCTGCCACGGGTGCCGCCCAGACGGCCCTAGGGCCGGCCGTGACCCCGGTGCTCGACCTGCTCAAGCAGGGCCAAAGCAAGGTGGCCTCCGGCGATCTAGCCGGTGCCGCAGCCTCCATGGGCGGCTTCCAGGCCATCTGGGAGAAGGCCGCACCAGTGGTCAAGCCCCTGGCCGGGGATAAGTGGGCCTCCATCGAAAGCGCTGCCCAAGGCTTAAGCGGCACCTTCAGCAAGGGCACTCCATCAGCTGCCGATGCCAACACCGCCATCAGTGGCCTGCTTGGCCCCCTGTCCGCCCTAGCCGGTAAGTAAGTCGTGCCTGCCGTGGTGAGACGCTGGATGCCTACAGCCGTCGTCTCATCTGAACCAGGAAATCCTGCTGTTCGAACCCGCCCCAGCTGAGGCCGGTGCACTGCGTGCCGTGCTGGCCTTTCCCAGCACTTACACGGTGGGCATCACCAGCCTGGGGTACCAGGTGGTGTGGGCCACCCTGGCCCAACGGGCCGATGTGGATGTACGCCGCCTATTCACCGACCAGGGCGATCCAGCGCACCGCCACTGCGACCTGTTTGGCCTGTCGCTGAGCTGGGAGCTGGATGGGCCGGTGCTGCTGGATCTGCTGGAGCAGCAGCGCATCCCGATCTGGGCGGCCGAGCGCGGCGAAGACGATCCGATCGTTTTCGGCGGTGGGCCGGTGCTCACCGCCAACCCCGAGCCGCTGGCACCATTTTTTGATGTGGTGTTGCTAGGCGATGGCGAACTGTTGCTGCCAGCCTTCATCGATGCCCTGCAGGCCGGCCGGGACGCTCCCCGGGCCGAACGGCTCAGGCAGCTGGCGGCCGTACCCGGCGTCTATGTGCCCAGCCTCTATGCCCCCCGCTACAGCCCCGAAGGCGATCTGCTCGCGGTGGAGCCAACAGAAGCGGGTATCCCGGCCACGGTGGCCAAGCAGACCTGGCGCGGCAACACCCTGAGCCATTCGGCTGTGATCACCCCGGAGGCGGCCTGGCCCTCGATCCACATGGTGGAAGTGGTGCGCAGCTGTCCGGAGCTGTGCCGCTTCTGTCTGGCCAGCTACCTCACCCTGCCGTTTCGCACCCCCAGCCTGGAAGACGGCCTGATCCCAGCGGTAGAGAAGGGTTTGGTCGCCACCCAACGCCTGGGATTGCTGGGGGCCTCGGTAACCCAGCACCCCCAATTCGCCGACCTGCTGACCTGGCTCGACCAGGACCGCTTTGAAGGCACGCGGGTGAGCGTCAGCTCGGTGCGGGCCGCCACCGTGACCGCCGAGCTGGGCCGAATTCTGGCCAAACGGGGCAGCAAATCGCTCACGATCGCCATCGAGAGCGGCAGCGAGCGCATGCGCCAGGTGGTTAATAAGAAGCTCAGCAGCGAGGAGATCTACTCAGCAGCCCGCTACGCCAAGGAGGGCGGGCTCACGGGCCTGAAGCTCTACGGAATGGTGGGCCTGCCTACGGAAGAAGACACCGATGTGGAAGCCACCGCCGAGCTGCTGCTAGCTCTGAAAAAAGCCACTCCCGGCCTGAGGCTCACCCTGGGAGTGAGCAGCTTCGTGCCCAAGGCCCACACCCCGTTCCAGTGGCAGGGGGTGCGGCCCGAAGCCGACAAGCGACTCAAGCTGCTGGCCAAGCGGCTCAAGCCCAAGGGCATCGAGCTGCGCCCCGAAAGCTATGGCTGGAGCGTGATCCAGGCCCTGCTGTCGCGTAGCGACCGGCGCCTAGCACCGGTGATCGCCGCCGCCCGCGGCAAACACGAGAGCCTGGGGGGCTGGAAGCAGGCATATCGGGCGGTGCGGGAGCAAACCTCAGGCCCCGAGAGCCCACCAGCCTGGGAGGAAGTAATCCACGCAACCTGGAACAGCGAGCGGGTGCTGCCCTGGGCGCACCTGGAGGGACCGCTGCCTGCGGCAACTCTCGCCAAACACAGGCTTGATGCGCTCGGCGAAGCTGCCTGAACCTCAAGCAAACACCGCCGTCCGCCCCCGATAAACCATCACCTGGCGCTTGAGGTGCAGGCGCACGGCCCGGGCTAGGGCCAGGCGTTCGCAGTCGCGGCCTAGGCGAATCAGGTCAGGGACCTCATCGCGGTGGCCCACGGGCACGGTGGATTGGGCAATGATCGGCCCCCCATCCAGCTGCTCGGTCACGTAGTGACCGGTGGCACCGATCAGCTTCACGCCCCGCTCCCAGGCCCGGTGATACGGCTGGGCGCCCTGGAAGGCAGGCAGGAAAGAGTGGTGGATGTTGATCACTCGATGGAAAGCATCCGGTGGATCAAAGCTCTCCAAAAATGCCGGCGTCAGCACCTGCATGTACTTGGCCAGGATCACTAGCTCGATGCCGTGCTCGGCAAGCAGCTCCAAGTGCCGTGCTTCAGCCTCCTCCCGGTTGGCGGCTGAGATGGGCACATGGGCAAAGCGGGCCCCAAATTCCTCGGCCAGGGCGCCAAGGTCAGGATGGTTGGAGATCACCAGCGGCACCTGCATCGGCAACTCCCCCGTGCGCGTGCGCCACAGCAAATCCAGCAGGCAGTGGTCCTGCTTGCTCACGAAGATCGCCACCGGCGGGCGCACATCTGAGAAGTTCACCGTGTATTGGCCACCCAGGCGCTCCGCCAGGGCGCTGGCCGTGGGACAGATCGCCTCCCGCGGCAGCCCGAAACCCTCAAGCTGCCACTCGATCCGGCTCAAAAACAAGCCGGCGCCTTGATCGCTGTGGTGGTCGGCGTGCACGATGTTGCCGCCGTTAGCCGCCACCCAGCCAGACAATTCCCGCACCAGTCCGGGTTTATCCGGGCAGATCATTTGCAGGATGGCAGTGGCGGTAGTCATGGCCATGGTCAACGTCAGTTCAGACGTAGCACCTCGGCGGCATGTAGGGCCAGGTTGCGAGGGGCAACAGACAGGCCGGAAGAGCCAGCCCGCCCCGATAAACTCACTCCCACGAAAAGGTGTTGGTACCTGCTGATGGCTTCTGCGCGGATTCCTGCGGTTTTCACCGCTTTCAGCCAAAATGCTTTCAGTAAAACTGCTTTTACCCAAACCGCTTTCGGCCAGCAGCTGCGCCGTTTAGTGGTGCTCTGCCTTGCCACCGTGCTCTGCCTCGGCCTGAGCGCCTGTGACGGCAGCCAGGGCAAGAAGCCGCCGACCATCAGCCCAGAGGACATGGCCCTGATCGAGCGCCAAGCCGAGGGCTTCCTGGCAGCCCGCAACCGCCTGCCCGAGTTGGCCGCCCTCGTAAATGAACGCAACTGGGTATTCACCGCCAACTTGATCCACGGCCCCATGCAGGAAGTGGGCCGGGAAATGAGCTACATCAACCAAAGGCTGCTGCCCGCCGACCGCCCCGAGGCCGAGAAGCTTGCCACCGCCCTGAAAACGGCCCTAGCCCAGCTCGATGAGGCGGCCCGCCTTCAAGACGGCGACAAGCTGCGTAAGGGTTACATCAAGGTGGCGAGCGGTTTTGGTCTCTATGCCCAGGTGTTGCCCACCCAAGTGCAGGAAGACCTAAAGCAAATCTGATTAAGCAGAGCCATCCCGTCGGATCAGCCGTTAGGCGCCTTTCGATCGCTGTAATCGGCGCCGGCTTAGTGGGCCGGGCCTGCGCCTGGCTACTGCTGCAGCGTGGCCACCGAGTTTTGCTGATTGATCCTGGGCTGGACGGCCAGCGCGACCCCAGCTCAGGCAGCGAGGCGGCCCTGGGGGTGCTCATGGCCCAGGTGTTTCACCGCAACAGCGGCCGAGCCTGGCGGTTGCGTCAACGCAGCCTGGAGCTCTGGGGCCAATGGCGTCAGCAGTTGCAGGGCCAGGGCTGGGAGCTGCCCTGGCGGCCCGGCTTGCTGCTGCTGGCCAGCACCCCTGAGGAACTGGAGCGCCAGCGCCAGTTGGTGGGAAGCCGGCGGCAGCAGGGATTTGCCTTGGAGCTCTGGGACCAGCCCCGGCTTGACGCCCTGGCACCAGCCCTGCCGATCGGAGCCCTGGGCGGGCTCTACTCCCCGGCCGACGGGCAGCTGGATCCCGGGCCCGCCCTCGCAGCCCTGCTAGCCGATGGCCTGCGGCTGGGCCTGCAGACCTGCTGCGATCGGGTTGAGCGCCTGGAGCAACGCCCCGGTGGCTGGAGCGTGCACACTCGCAGCGGCGAGCTTCTGAAGGTGGATGCTTTGGTGCTGAGCGCCGGGGTAGCCAGTACCGCTCTGCTGGCGGACATAGGCCACCAGGTGCCCATGGAGCCGGTGTTAGGCCAGGCCCTGGAACTGGAGTTGCCACTCCCCACAAACTGGAACAGCGCCAGACCCTGGCCTGGGGCACTCTCCTGGCCTGGGGCAGTCGTGTGGCAGGGACTCAACCTGGTGCCCCGTGCCAGCTGCAAGCTTTGGCTTGGGGCCACCCTGGAGCCTGGCGATCAAGCCGATCCGGCCGCCCTCGCCAACCTGCAACAGCTGGGTGGTGCCGCGCCAGGGTGGCTGCAACAGGCCACCGTGGTACGCCAGTGGCAAGGCCACAGGCCCCATCCGATCGGCCGCCCTGCGCCCCTGCTCGAGCAACTGGAGCCAGGCCTGGTGCTGGCCAGCGGCCACTACCGCAATGGCGTGCTGCTGGCACCGGCAACAGCGGAATGGGTGGCCGACCAGCTGGAGCAAGGCTGACAAACCAGCCAGGCCCCTGAGTCCAGCAAAAAGCCCCCCTTACGGAGGGCTAAATAAAGATCACCTAAAGGCGCTCAGTGATTCTGATCACTTGCTCTCGGTGAATTCAGCGTCGATCACGTCGTCGCTGGAGGCAGAGCTAGCCGCATCGGCACCAGCACCATTGCCACCAGGGGCGGCGCCGCCGGCCTCAGCTCCTGCAGCCTGCTGGTACACGGCGGCACCAGCGGCATACAGGGCCTGCTGCAGGGTCTCGAGCTCAGACTTCATGGTGTCGAAGTCTTCCTTAGCGATCGCCTCCTTAAGCTTGGCGGAGGAGGATTCCACCTTGGCCTTGTCCTCAGCGCCCACCTTGTCGCCGAGCTCGCCGAGCTGCTTCTCCGACTGATAAACGAGGGTTTCGGCCTGGTTCTTCAGGTCGATCTTTTCGCGCTTCTCCTTGTCGGTAGCAGCGTTGCTCTCGGCATCCTTAACCATCTTCTCCACCTCGTTGTCGCTGAGGGTGGAGGCTCCGGTGATCGAGATGCTCTGCTCCTTGCCGCTGCCCTTGTCCTTAGCGGTGACGCTGAGGATGCCATTGGCATCGATATCGAAGGTGACCTCGATCTGGGGCACGCCGCGGGGTGAAGGAGGAATGCCATCGAGGCGGAAGGTGCCGAGCGACTTGTTGTCGCTGGCCATCTCGCGCTCACCTTGGAGCACGTGGATCTCCACGTTGGTCTGACCATCCACCGCCGTGGAATACACCTCGGTTTTCTTGGTGGGGATGGTGGTGTTGCGGGTGATCATCTTGGTCATCACGCCGCCAAGGGTCTCAACGCCAAGGGACAGGGGGGTGACGTCCAACAGCAGGATGTCCTTGACCTCACCGGCCAACACACCGCCCTGAATCGCGGCACCAACGGCCACCACTTCATCTGGGTTGACGGTTTGGTTGGGGTCCTTGCCGGTAACCCGCTTAACCAGCTCAAGCACCGCCGGGATGCGGGTGGAGCCACCCACCATCACGATTTCATCGAGTTCAGCAGAGGAGAGCTTGGCGTCCTTAAGGGCCTGCTCCACCGGCACGCGGCAACGGTCGATCAGTTTGGAAGCCAACTCCTCAAACTTGGCCCGGGTGAGGGTGAGGTCGAGGTGCTTAGGACCCTCTGGGGTGGCCGTAATGAACGGCAGGTTGATTTCGCTCTGGGTAGCGCTGGAGAGCTCGATTTTGGCCTTCTCTGCCGCTTCGGTGAGACGCTGCAGCGCCTGCTTGTCCTGGCGCAGATCAATGCCCTCATTGGCTTTGAAGCTGGCGGCCAGGTAATCAACGATCACCTTGTCAAAGTCATCGCCGCCCAGGTGGGTGTCACCGGAAGTGGAGAGCACCTCGAACACACCGTCGCCCACCTCGAGCACGGAGACGTCGAAGGTGCCGCCGCCCAGGTCGAAAACCAGGATGCGCTCATTGCTCTTGCGATCGAGGCCGTAGGCCAGTGCTGCCGCAGTCGGCTCGTTGATGATGCGCAGCACCTCAAGGCCAGCGATTTTGCCGGCGTCCTTGGTGGCTTGGCGCTGGGAGTCGTTGAAATAGGCGGGAACGGTGATCACCGCTTGGGTCACCGTCTCACCGAGATACTTGCCAGCGTCTTCGGCGAGCTTGCGCAACACCTGGGCGCTCACCTCCTCGGGGGCAAACTGCTTATTGAGAACGGGGCACTTCACCTTCACATTGGCGCCGGCCTTTTCAACGCCATAGCTCACTTCCTTCGATTCTTCGTTGACTTCATCAACGCGACGTCCGATGAAGCGCTTCACCGAATAGAAGGTGTTCTCCGGGTTCATCACCGCCTGACGCTTGGCGATTTGGCCCACCAGCTGATCCTGGTTTTTGGTGTATGCCACCACGGAGGGTGTGGTGCGAAACCCTTCAGCGTTGGCAATCACGGTGGGCTTGCCGCCCTCCATAACGGCGACACAGCTGTTTGTGGTGCCTAAATCAATGCCAACAACCTTGCCCATGGGTTACTAACTCCTTACGGTGAGTGGATCTGACTGGAAGCATCTTCAGCAGCTGGGGCCATCCCAGGCGAGGGGTGGTTCCCGAACAGGTCCAGCCAGCCAGCCCACCTTCATGCCCCAGCCGATCTCCGGAAGCACTGCCCTTGCTGGGGTTCTCGGGGATCCGGTGCGCCACTCCCTATCGCCGGCAATGCACAACGCAGCCCTGGTGGAGCTGGGGCTCAACTGGGTGTACTTGGCCATGCCCACCAGGGCAGACCAGCTGGCGGTGGTGGTGCAAGGGCTGGAGGCCATTGACTGCCGTGGCCTCAACGTGACCCTGCCCCACAAGCAGGCCGTGGCTGGCCTCTGCCGCAGCCTCTCGCCCCTAGCGCAACGGGTGGGTGCGGTGAACACCTTGGTGCGGCACCAGCAGGGGGGCTGGCTGGGGGAAAACACAGATGTGGAAGGCTTCTTGGCTCCCCTACGCAGCACTGAGCAGAACTGGCAGGGGCGGCGAGCGGTGGTGCTGGGCTGTGGCGGCAGTGCCCGGGCTGTGGTGGCAGCCCTGGTGGAACTGGGCTGCAGCTCGATCGCCATGGCAGGCCGCAGCAGCGATCGCATCGCGGCCCTGCTGGCCACCTGCCACAGCTGGGCGCCCCAACTGCGGGAGCTGGCATGGGCTGAGGGCAGCGCGGCGCTAGCCGAGGCCCTGGCCCTGGCAGACCTAGTGGTCAACACCACACCCGTGGGCATGGCTGCCGCCGGCAATCCGGATGCGGCCCGGCAGTGCCCCCTCAGCCCCGGCGAACTGGAAGCCCTGCAACCGGGCTCCACCGTGTACGACCTGATCTACACACCCAGACCCACGGCCCTGCTGCTGGCGGCGAGCCAGCGGGGCTGCCGGGGCCTGGATGGCCTGGAGATGCTGGTGCAGCAGGGGGCCGCCTCCCTGCGGCGCTGGAGCGGACTTGAGCAAGTGCCGGTGGCAGCGATGCGCGCGGCAGCCCTGGCCCAGCTGGGCCCCTAGCCTGAAGGCCCTGGAAGTTTCTCCATCCATGCAGGATCCCCCGATCTGGCAGAGAGTGCTGGCGGCCCTGGCCTACCTGTTGCCCTGGAGCGACGCCTTCTCCTTCGGTCGGGGGCTGTTCGGCCTGTTCCCGGCACTGCAGTGGCTTGGTGTGCCGATCCTGCCGATCGCCCTGCTGGAGCAGGCGGTGCCCTTTGGCGGGCTGGTGCTGTTCCTTGTGCTGTTCCTGGCGGTGGTGCGCAACAGCAAGGTGCCCTACGTGATCCGCTTCAACGTGCTGCAGGCGATCCTGATCGACATCGTGGTGGTGCTGGTGAGCCTGGCCTTCCAGGTGCTGCAGCTCGGCGCCCTGGACTTCATCGGCAAAACCCTCAGCAACACAGTGTTTATCGGCATTTTGGTGCTGGTGCTGTTTGCTGTAGTGCAAAACCTGCGGGGTAAGGAAGCCGATATTCCCAGCCTCTCGGAAGCCGTTCGGATGCAGCTGTAAGGTGTTTGATCCGTCGCTGGTGGGCATCAGCCCGCCGGCCGCTGCCCCAATTCCTGAGGCGACAACCCCGAAGCGACCATGACGCAGCCCTATTACGAGACCATGTACATCCTTCGTCCGGATATTCCGGAAGAAGAGGTCGAAACCCATGTCGCTAAGTACCGCGATCTGGTCACCGAATCCGGTGGTGAAGTGCTGGATTGCCAGATGCGCGGCAAGCGCCGCCTGGCCTATTCCATCGCCAAGCACCGCGAGGGCATCTATGTGCAGCTCAACCACAACGGCGACGGCCAGCAGGTAGGTCCGCTGGAGCGGGCCATGCGTCTTTCGGAAGATGTGATTCGCTATCTCACCGTCAAGCAAGACGGCCCGATGCCGGCACCACGCACCCTGCCCGGCGCCAGCACTGAAGCCGCTCCCATGGAACCAGCCACCGTCTGACCGGGACCCAGTTTGACCTGGGGCCGAGTTTGACTTAGGGACTTCAGATAGTTGCGGAGCTGATACAGGCCTGGCTTGTAAAAAATCGGGCCCGCTCGTAATCTCCGCCCATGGAGCCTGTCGCCATACCACCAGCACCGAAGTGGCAGCCGTCTGTCACTTCGGTTTTTTTGTGGCAGCAGCAGCAAGAGCGCCAAAACGAGCTGGAACAGGAACTTGCCAAAACTCGGGAAGAGCTTCTGGCCATGCAGGCCCTGCTCGAAGACCTACCCGGCCTCTTTGAAGACAAATTTCAGCAGCGATTGCAGCCGATGCTCGACCAGGAACAGCGGCTGCTCAGCGACAACGCCAACCTGCGCCAGCACCTGCTGCAGTTACAGCCTGGCAGCGATACGGGTACCCAGCGTCTGCTGCTACCCCAGCAAGAGCCTGCCAGACCACGACTGCGCCAAGCCCTACTCCATGCCTTCGGCTTCAGCCCGAACCAGGAGCCCTAGCGCCGGCGCTGATTTGCCGCCCAGAGGCGGGTGGGCAGACCCCACACGTAGATAAAGCCTTCGGCAGCCTTGTGGTCGAATTGATCTTCGGCGCCGTAGGTGGCCATATCGGGCACATAGAGGCTGTGGCTGGCACTGCTGCGGCCCACCACGGTGGCATTGCCCTTGTGCAACTTCAGCCGCACCGTGCCGTTCACGGTTTGCTGGGTGCGCTCCATGAAGCCATCAAGCGCATCCTTGAGCGGGCCATACCAAAGGCCCTGATACACCAGATCCGCCCACTGCTGCTCAAGCTGGCGCTTAGTGCGCAGCACATCGGCCGCCAGGGTGAGGCTCTCCAGCTCCTGGTGGGCCTTGATCAACAGCAGCAGGCCAGGGGTTTCATAGATCTCCCTGCTTTTGATACCTACCACCCGGTTTTCGACCATGTCGAGGCGGCCGAAGCCGTGGCTGCCGGCCAGGGAATTTGCCTGGCGGATCAAGCTCACCGGATCGAGGCGCAGGCCGTCGATGCTCACCGGGTTGCCCTGCTCAAAGCCGATCTCAACGGTCTGGGCCTGATCCGGCGCCGCATCCACTGACACGGTCATGGCGTAGATCTCCTCAGGCGGCTCCACGTTGGGATCCTCGAGGGGACCGGCTTCGATCGAGCGGCCCAGCAGGTTGAGGTCAATCGAATAGGGCGATTTCTTGCTCACCGGCGAGGGAATGCCACAGCGCTCGCCGTAGGCGATGGTTTGCTCGCGGCTCATGCCCCACTCCCGCGCCGGGGTGAGCACCTTGAGGTCGGGGGCGAGGGCGCCGATGGCCACATCGAAGCGCACCTGATCGTTGCCCTTGCCCGTGCAGCCGTGGGCCACCGCATCGGCGCCCACCTCGCGGGCAATCTCCACTAGTCGCCGGGCGATCAGGGGCCGGGCCAGGGCTGTGGAGAGGGGATAGCGGCCTTCATAGAGGGCGTTAGCCCGAATAGCTGGGAAGGCGAATTCGGTGATGAAGGGCTCGATCAGGTCACCCACGATCGACTGGCTGGCCCCTGAATCGAGCGCCTTCTGGCGAATCGGCTCCAGCTCGTCGCCCTGACCCAGGTCGGCGGCGAAGGTGATCACCTCCTCCACGCCCCACTCCTGCTTCAGGTAGGGAATGCAGACACTGGTGTCTACGCCGCCGGAATAGGCCAGCACCGCCTTCTTCGCCCGACCCATCAACGCCTCTCCATGCGTTCAGTTGCTCGATTCTCCCCTGTCGGGGTGTGGCAAGGACCAGTGGGTCAGCAACCACAAGCCCACTAACAGGGGCGGCAGGCCCACCAGCAACCACACCACCCCCTGCTGCAGGGGCAACGGCTGGGGCCAGCGCTCGCCCGCTGCGGCCAGCGCAGCACTGATGGCCAGGGCCAGGGCCCAAACCCTCAGCACCCCGGCTAGGGGGCTGGCCTTTTGGCTGCTGGTGGGCATGGGCTCGAGGGCTGCATTTGCTTTGCAGCTATGGTGACTGATTGGTCTGTATGGGCCTAGCCCCAGACCTAGCTACCGGTAGGCGCACGCATGAGCACACTCGCGACCAGTGACAGCAGTCGACTCGACACGATCAATCCCTCGCTGACCCGCTACCGGCGCAGCGATCCAGCCCCGGTGCTGCCCCTGCGCGATGAGCCCGATCTGCTGAGCTGGCTGGAGAGCAGTGGCCGCCTGGTGGCGGATGAAGAAACCGCCAGCACCGAAGTGAGCACGGTGGAAGAGGAGGAGCTTTCCGCCCTGATGGGCGAGAAGGAGGACTACAACAAGGACGACGAACAACAGGACGAAGACTGGGAAGACTGAGTTCCGCAGGGGAAACTGGGGCGGTCGCCGTCCCTTTCCCTTGGTTGTTTCGACCCCGGCTGCCCTTCTCAGCAGTTTGTTGTTGCTGGCCTGTCTGCTGTGCGACTGGCTTAGCGGCGCGCCCCAGCTCACCTTGCCGCTGCTAGTTGCCGGCCTGATCAGCGCTGGAGTCACAGGTTGGGGGGTGCCGCGACTGCGGCAGCTCAAGCTCGGTCAGGTGATTCGCGCAGAGGGGCCCCAGGGCCACCTCAGCAAGGCAGGCACACCCACCATGGGCGGACTGCTGGCGGTGCCCGTGGGGGTGCTGGTGGGCGGCCTGCTGAGCCCAAGCGATCCCCGCCTGCTTGCTGTTGCCGCCGTAACCCTGGCCTACATGGCGATCGGGGCCATCGATGACTGGCGCAGCCTCACCCGCCGCACCAACACGGGCCTCACGCCCCGGGGCAAATTGCTGCTCCAGGCCGGCGCGGCCCTGTTGTTTCTGATCTGGGCCGCAGCGGGCCAGTGGCTGGGTGGGGCCTCCCCCGGCGACATCGCCCTGCCCCTGGGCTGGGTGCTGCCGATCGGTTTGCTGATCTGGCCGCTGGGGTTGTTTGTGTTTATGGCCGAAAGCAACGCCACCAACCTCACCGATGGCCTCGACGGCCTAGCCGCAGGCTGCGGCGCCGTGGTGTTCACAGGCATGGGGCTGCAGCTGATGCTGCGCGGCCATGAAGGCGATGCGGCTATGGCCGGTTTCTGCGCCGCGCTGGCTGGCTGCTGGCTGGGCTTTCTCGTCCACAACCGCCACCCGGCTCGAGTGTTCATGGGCGACACCGGCTCGCTGGCCATGGGCGCAGCCCTCAGCGCCGTCGCCTTGCTCTCCAATAGCCTCTGGCCCCTGCTGCTGATGGGCGGCGTCTTCCTGGCGGAATCGCTGTCGGTGATCCTGCAGGTGTGGGTGTTCAAGGCCACCAAAGACCCAGCCACGGGCCAGGGCCGGCGCCTGTTCAAGATGGCGCCGCTGCACCACCACTTCGAGCTTGGTGGGCTCAACGAACAAGTGGTCGTAATCCGCTTTTGGCTCGCCAGCCTGCTACTGGTGGGATTGGGTTTAGTGCTGCTGCCCTAAGCCCTGCCCTCGCTTATCACCCATGGCTTACTTCACCTGGAAGGAAACCGGCCTCAGCTCCGACTGCGCCAGCCTGGCCGCCATGGCTGCCCGCTTCGAGGAGGCCGCTGCCCTGATGCGCCGCATGGCCAGCGAGGGCTTTCAGCTGGAGCGCCACAGCGATGGCCAGCACATCACCCACCCGGATCCAAACGTATTTGAGGCCTATGGCTTCATCAACGAGGAATCGCCGGTGCGGCAGCTGACGTTGCTGAGCTGATCAGTTTCGACGCAAATAGCCCACCAGCCACACCACCACAAAAGCCAGGGAGGAAAGGCCTAAGTAGATCAGGGCCCATTTCTGCAAGGTGGCGATGTCCCAGCCAAATAACAGGCCGTTGGCAGCGTCCCCAGCCGTACTGAAACCCAAGGGCAATCCCAACAGCCAAGCCATCAACGCGCCCCGGTGTGCAAGAAGATCGGTTCCATCTTGCTGTCCTGCCCGCGATCCGGGCGACCACCATGACCTTTCCCACCCCTCCCACTCTTCCGGCCACCTTGATGCTGCTCGGCAGCGGTGAGCTTGGTAAGGAGGTGGCCATCGCAGCCCAGCGGCTTGGCTGCCGGGTGATCGCAGTGGATCGCTACGCCAACGCCCCGGCCATGCAGGTGGCTGATGTCGCTGAGGTGGTCGCCATGACCGACCCAGAAGCCCTCAAGACGGTGGTGCGCCAGCACCGGCCCGATCTGGTGATTCCAGAGATAGAAGCTCTTGCGGTTGATGCCCTCGCGCAGCTGGAGGCGGAAGGCATCTGCGTGATTCCCACAGCCCGGGCCACGGCCGTGACCATGAATCGGGACCGCATCCGCGACCTAGCGGCCACTGAGCTGGGGCTGCGCACCGCCCGCTTTGCCTACGCCGGCAGCGCCAATGAACTGGCAAGCGCCGCTGCCGGCCTGGGCTGGCCCGTGGTGGTCAAACCGGTGATGAGCTCCTCGGGTAAGGGCCAAAGCGTGGTGCGGGGTCCAGCAGAAATTGCCGCCGCCTGGGAGAACGCGATGGCGGGTGCCCGAGGTGCCGGGGAGCTGGTGATCGTGGAGGAGTTCCTGCACTTCGAGCTCGAAATCACCCTGCTCACCGTGAAGCAGTGGCAAGGGCCAACGCTCTTCTGCCCGCCGATCGGCCACATCCAGGAGCGGGGCGACTACCAGTGCAGCTGGCAGCCAGCCCGGATGCCAGCCGCCGCTCTAGAGGCAGCCCAGGTCATGGCCCGCGGCCTCACCGACAACCTGGGCGGCGCCGGCCTGTTTGGCGTTGAGTTTTTCCTGTGCAAAAAGCCCGGCAGCAGCTCCGGTCAGCCAGGGGAGCTTGAGGTGATTTTCTCCGAGCTCTCACCGCGCCCCCATGACACCGGCCTGGTGACGCTGGTTGGCCAGAACCTGAGCGAATTCGAACTCCACCTGCGGGCGGTGCTGGGCCTGCCGATCCCGTCAATCCAAAGCCTGGGAGCAGCTGCCAGCCGGGTGATTCTGGCCAACAGCGACGGAGCCGAGGTCTCCTATAGCGGCGTAGCGCAGGCCCTCAGCGAAACCGATACGGAGGTGCTGCTTTTCGGCAAGCAACACGCCCGGCCCCAGCGGCGCATGGGCGTAGCCCTGGCCCGCGGCAGCAGTGATGAGGAGGCCCGCCGCAAGGCAGACAAGGCCGCAGCCCACATCCAGGTGCGGGCCTCCAGCTGAACAAGCGGCGCTCACCCCCTGGTGCAGCAGGGATCCGGCCCTTAAGGTGCGCTAAATAGGAGCCGATATGAGCCAGGCCCAACCCCGCCCGCGTCGCAGCCGACGCGAAAGCAGCCGCGGGGCTGTGGTCACCGACCTGCGCAACCGGCGCGAGCTGCGTCAAGCAACGCCATCCACCAACATCAAACCCCAAACAGCGCCAAATCCTCGACGACGCAAACCGCCAATTCTGGCCTTCTTACTAGGTATCGGCCTGGGCTATGGACTTGCCGGGCCCCTGCCGCAAATGGCCTCAGGGGTTTGGGCAGCCATGTTGCACGGGCCCAGCCAGCTCAGCAGCCTGATCAATCCATTCGGGGGCGGCAACAGGCGCGTTCTTGTGATCGGCACAGACAAGGTGGGCGAAAACACCGATGTGATGTTCACGGTGCAGCTCAAAGACGGTGTCACCCAGCTCACCCAGGTGCCACGCGACACCTTCGTGGAATCAGCCGAATTCGGTGTTGTAAAAGCCAATGCCCTCTATGCATTTGGCGGCATGGGTGCCCTGAAACAGGAGCTCACCAGCCTGCTGAATGCTCCAGTGGATCGCTATGTGCGGGTGAATATGCGCGCTGTGGAGCACCTAGCCGATGCCATTGGCGGCGTGGAAGTTGATGTGCCTAAACGGATGTATTACGTAGATAATGCCCAGAACCTTTACATCGACCTCTATCCAGGAGTGCAGGTACTGAAAGGGGAGCAATTGGAGGGCTTCCTGCGCTTCCGCCATGACGAAATGGGCGATCTAGGCCGGATGGAGCGTCAGAAACTAGTGCTGGCAAAGGTTTTTTCCAAACTAGCCCAGCCCTCCACCCTGGCCCAGCTACCGGAACTACTGAAAGTCGCCGGCGAAGACATCAAAACCGATCTTTCGCCAGTGGAGATGGGCCAGCTGATCTCTGCGATGGCCAGCACCAAACTGAGCACCCAGCAGCTTCCTGGCCGCCTGTTCTGGCACAACGACCTCAGCTACTGGATGCCCAACGGAAATAGCCACTACGCCGGGGTTGGCAGCGACCAAATCAGCCCATAGGTTGGTGTTGGACCTGGTCTGGGCATGGCCATCGCAATCACGCTAAATCGCTTGCTTTGCGTCGGTACTGGGCTCCTGCTAAATGCTGGTGGCTATGGCTGCGACGAGCTCTCCCGTGCCCACCGCAAGGATGACCCCGCCTCAGCACTAAACGCAAAAACGTCGAAATGGCGCGGCAACTCCTCCGATGGTGCCTACAGCAGGGTTGACCAAGTAAGCACGGGCAAAAACAGCTTCGCCTTCACCGAAACCTGGTATAAAAAAGGTCCCAAACCCATCAAAACATCAGGCTCTGGCCGCTTCGAAGCATCAAACAACACCAATATCTACATATACAGCAAGCCCAAGGGAGTGGTGGTGGTACGCACAGAAGAAAGCCCCGACGAGATATCCACAGTAGACACGGTAATAAACACCACCATTCCCCTATTCAAGGTAGGAGAGCAGATCACATACACGGTGCGGGAATAGGCCGACTATTCAGCACCTCAAATACACAATTGAGCCTGCTGGAATGGAGGCTGTTGGAATGGAGCCTGCTGGTCAAACCAACAAGACAGAAGCATCTCATCAGCCTAAAGATGAGCTATAGTGAGAACAAATCTCCGTAGGCCATGGGAATCACTTGGGATTGCGCACAATTAAGCACCCCATGGCATCATCCAGAAAAAACTCTGCTTGAGATTGCGTCAGAAGCAGATATCGAGATGGTATCGACATGCGGAGACAATGCTATTTGCAGTACCTGTAAAGTTGAAATAATTGAAGACCGAGACGAGCTTGAACCAAGATCCCCAGAGGAATTGAGGATCGCTGAACGACTGAAGTGGGGAGATAACATTCGACTAGGGTGTGCCACCCGATTCAAAAGCGGTGGCACAGTAGTAATCAAGCGCCTGATTAAGCCACCCAGCGAAAGAAAAGCTGAGAAAAGGAGATTAAAACAAGATGGGGCAGGAGCAATCCGTAGCTTAGCGGTTTTATTTAATGACCTAAAAGGCTTCACTCCATTATCAGAGAGCCTTCCAGCATTCGATTTGGTAAATATTCTTAATCGATATTTTACATCACTCAAGGAAGAGATTATAAAAAATAATGGCACAATTAATCCGTGGGTTGGCGATGAAATGAGCTGTGTCTTCGGCATAAACGAGATGAAGCATTCTTCCTATTGCGAAGACGCCGTTCAAACCGCTATCTCGATCAAAAAGAGAATTGAAGTTTTATCAGAAGGACTAAGAAAAGAATTTTCTGTAGAAATTGAGGTTGGGATTGGCATTCATTACGACCCTGCCGTTGTTGGCAACATTGGACCAATTGACGACTTAAGATTTGGCCTTGTTGGAGATGCTATCAATATTGCAAGCAGGATAGAAAGAAAAACAAGGGAACTTGACTAGGAAGTACTGATCACAAAAAAAGTTCGCGATAATCTTTCCGAATCCGAGAGCTTATTCCCCCAAGAACATCTTGTTAGCCTCAAAGGCGTAAGCAGTAAAATGGCGGTATATCCACTTACTTGGACAAGCTAAACCAAGCAAGGCTGTGGGTTTTAAATTAATTTAGATGCCTAATAACTCAAAAACATCTACTCAACCAACCACCACCTCTGGCGGATGCTGCTCCAGCACCTGCTTGAGGTATCTGCCTTATGGCTAGTGGGATGCTCTACCACCGTTTCGGGGGTGCCCACCACCACGATCTCGCCACCATTATCACTGTTGACAGCAAGAAGTGAAATAAAGCCGAGAAAATCGAAAGGATTTTTCTCGAAGCATAATTGCTGCCTAAGGACTTTTATAAGGAGCATATTTATTGACGATCCCAATGGGTTGATAACACAGGCGCCTGACACGTCGCAAATCATTAGCACTTTGAATATATGCGCAGATGGAGGGAGGCTCATAATAAAATGCTGCTTTCTCGGTTTCTCCAATTGCATTTTTTTGATGGGCAGCAATTCCAATTCTGGCAATATTTTCAATAACACAGATACCGGCACGCTTCTGCTTGACCTCCCAGATCTTTCCATGAAGGTCAACACCGATGAATCGAGAACCATTAGAGGTGAATCTATCAAGCTGTTGATTATTAAATTCATAAGTGACCTTTTCGCAGGCTTGTGCTTTTTTTAGGGGCATAGCCTCCTGGATAAAAAACTGTTCTTTTAGTGTTGACTCCTCAGCATGCAAAGTGGGGAAAAGAGAACCCTCAATCAATATACCAACAAATAAAGCCGAGGAGGCAAGGCGCTTGGGGAGCAAGACCCTCATTTTACTGCTCGTATATGTGAGTATAAATTAGCACAAAATCTAGCCATGTCACATTTGATCCCCATAGGCAAGCCACCACCCAAGCCACTCCCAGTCCATCCCCTACCCCTCCAACACCACCTTCAAACCACCACTACCTCTGGTGGATGCTGCTGCAGCACTTGCTTGAGGTATCTGCCCGCATGGCTGGTGGGATGCTCTGCCAACGTTTCAGGCATTCCTACCACGACGATCTCGCCGCCCTTATCGCCCCCATCAGGTCCTGATCAATGATCCAGTCGGCACAGCATCAATCTTGGCTGTTCTCTCTTGACAAGAAAAGAAATGACTAGCGTTTTAGAAATATCAACTTAAGTACGTAGTGCCATTAGAGCCTTAAAACTGAACCACAAGTGAAATCTAAAACCGCTCGCAGATATCTAGGGAGACTCTGGAAAACCCAGCCTATCTGCGCGAAAATGAGCCTGTTACCGCAGGCCAGGACTGGGTTGATGGGCGGCAAGCAGCTTGGCTTCTCGGATTACGAGCTCACAACAGCCAAGAAGCAGACCAAACGGGAGAAGTTTCTCTCTGAGATGGAGGTGGTGGTGCCATGGCAGGCACTCATCGATCTGATCGAGCCCCACTACCCCAAAGCGAGTAAGAAAGGCGGCCGCCCTCCGTATCCACTCGCCACGATGCTGCGGATCCATCTGCTGCAGCAGTGGTATTCCCTCAGTGATCCGGCCATGGAAGAGGCCCTGATCGAGGTGCCCACCATGCGCCGCTTTTCGGGCATCGAGCTGATCAGCGATCGGATCCCGGATGAAACCACGATTCTCACCTTCCGCCACCTGCTGGAGAAGCACGGGCTGGGCGAGCAGATCTTTGAGGTCGTCAAAGCCCACCTCAGTGCGCGGGGCATGACGATGCGCCAAGGCACGATCGTTGATGCCACCTTGATCGCGGCGCCCAGCTCCACCAAGCGGCGTCCCATGGAGTGGTGTAACTCGGGGGGATCAGCCCCGGCTACGCCGGGGCTGACGGCTCAACTCCCTCAGTCTTTAGCTGTGGCAATGGGTGGGCCGGTCTGTGACCCTGTTCGGAGCACTACCACCAAACCGAACACAGACCATGACCCTTACCCATAGTGGCGCCTCCGAGTTGAGCCAGCTCATGGAGGGCACCACCGCTGGCGCCCTGATCCCTGAGATCGTGCGCCGGGGCTTCCAGGATCTGCTGGAGGCCGAGGTCTCCGCTGCCATTGGAGCCACTCGCCATGAACGCTGCCCTGATGAGCGATCCACCCACCGCAATGGCTACCGCCAGCGGCTGCTCACCACCCAGGTGGGTGACCTCAGCCTGGCCATCCCCAAACTGAGGCAGGGCAGCTTCTTTCCCGACTGGCTCGAACCTCGCCGCCGGGTGGACAAGGCGCTCTACGCCGTGGTGATGGAGGCTTACACCGGCGGCATCTCTACCCGCAAGGTTGACGCGCTGGTGGAGGCCCTGGGCGGGGCCAGTGGCATCTCCAAATCAGAGGTGAGCCGCATCTGCCAGGGGCACAGGTGTGCAGGTGAAAGCCTTTCTTGGCCGGACGTTGGACCATGCCCGCTTCCCGTACGTCTACCTCGATGCGACGTACCTCCACGGCCGCCTGGGCCGAAACATGCAGGTGGTGTCCCGGGCCGTCGTCGTTGCCATTGGCATCAATGCCCTCGGCTACCGCGAGGTGCTCGGCATTGCCGTGGGTGACAGTGAGGCGGAGGGCTTCTGGCGCCAGTTCCTGGGTTCACTCAAGGAACGCGGCCTCACTGGAACCCGGCTTGTGATCTCAGATGCCCACCTGGGACTGACGGCAGCGATCAGGCGCATGTTCCAGGGCAGTAGCTGGCAGAGGTGCCGGGTGCACTTCCTGCGCAACCTGCTCAGCCATGTGCCGAAAGCCGGCCAGGACATGGTGGCAGCAGCCATGTAGACGCAGTCGGCCGGAGGCCATAGGCCGTGTTCGTGATCCAGGCTCCTGATCAGGTGCGTGGCCACTGGCAGCGGGTCACCGAGATGCTGCGCAAGCAGTTCCCAACAGCCGTGCCGGTGATGGACGCCGCCCGCGACGACGTGCTGGCCTTTCTCCACTTTCCCCAGGAGCACTGGCGCAAGGTGTGGAGCACCAACCCTCTAGAGCGGCTCAACGTCGCACCGCGAGGTGCGCTTGGCAGCGCAGAGATCAAACGCCGCA